>CAZDGT010000425.1:0-20185 GCA_964504905.1 uncultured Bordetella sp.
GAAATACGATCGCGATATGGGACGCTCCGACATCGGCACGGCGCTCGACGGACCCAACATCGACTACGCGTCTATCGCCAAAGGCTACGGCCTCTATGCGGAAGGGCCCATCACCGATCCTAAAGATCTCGCTCCCGCCCTTAAGCGTGCCATAGCAAGAGTGAAGGCCGGCGAACCGGCGCTGCTCGATGTTGTGACGCAGCCCCGCTAGAATGGGTCGCTTATGAAACTCTTCTTACTGATATTCTTTGCGATTGCCGCGTTCGCCCAGACCAAAGCTCCCGACACCGCGAACGGCAAACGCCTGTTTGAGAAGAATGGTTGCTATCAGTGTCACGGCTATTGGGGACAAGGCGGTGTTGCAGGGCCTCGCTTGGCTCAGACTCGTCTGCCACTTGCCGCGTTTACGGCCTACGTGCGTAATCCTGCGTCCGGTGGCATGCCGCCCTATCGTGCCAAGGTTATGTCGGATCAGGAACTCGCCGACGTTTACGCTCACCTCAAGACTTTTCCCGAGCCCAAACCGGCCAAAGATATTCCGTTGTTGAACCAGTAGCGTGGGCATCAATGGGAAGGGGAAGTCCGTCCTCATCTATGACGGCAAATGCGGCTTCTGTCGTATCTGGCTGGATTACTGGCGGCAGCTCACGGAAGACCGCATCGAGTACATTGCCTCGCAGGATGTAGGGGATCGTTTCCCGCACATTCCTTCTGAAGCCTATGCGCAATCGGTACAGCTCGTTCGCCCGGATGGCAGTGTAGCCAGTGGCGCGCGTGCCGTTTTTGAAACGCTCGGCAAGGAACGCCTTTATTCGTGGATTTCCGGGCCCAGCGAATTTGCATACCGCATCATCGCCCGGCATCGAAGCTTTTTCTATCAGGTCACTCGGTTCACCTTCGGGACTCGCATCGAGTCTGCGCGCTTCGACGCAACGCAGTGGCTGTTCCTGCGGGCGCTGGCTCTGATCTATTCGGTGGCTTTCGCATCACTTGCCTTCCAGGTGAAAGGACTGATCGGGGAGCATGGCGTTCTTCCGGTAGTTCCCTTCCTCGCTTCCGTGGCGCGCGCCGGCGCCGGGCTGCGCTACGTGGCCGTGCCTAGCCTGCTGTGGTTCGGTAACGACGACAATACACTGGTCGGACTCTGCTTCGGCGGCGTGATTCTATCGGCAATGCTGCTGCTCACAGGCTTCATACGCGGCAAGTTCGAGCGGCTTATTCTCGCGCTGCTATTCATCCTGTATTTGTCGTTCGCCTCGGCCGGACAGGACTTCCTCTCTTTCCAGTGGGATTCCTTGCTGCTCGAATCGGGATTCCTGGCGGTCTTTCTGGGCCGCAATCGCATCGTGCCATGGCTATTCCGCTGGCTGGTGTTCCGTCTTTACTTCCTCTCGGGAGCCGCCAAGCTGCTGAGCGCCGATCCCAACTGGCGTAACCTTTCCGCGCTTGGATTCCACTGGCACACCCAGCCCTTGCCGACCTCGCTCGCCTGGTATGCCGACAAGCTTCCTGCGGGCTTTCAGCATTTCGCAACGGGTGCCGCGGTGGCCATCGAATTAGTCATACCATTCCTGATATTCTTGCCGCGTCGCCCGCGGATGTTCGGAGCCTGGTGTCTGATCGGAATGCAGTTGCTGATCCTCGCCACCGGCAACTACACTTTCTTCAATTTTTTGACGATCACACTGACTCTATTTCTGTTCGACGACCAGGCGCTCGCCCGATTCGTGCCCGAGCCTCATCGGAAAAAGAATACAGAGGACCGCGAGCCCATCGCGGTCGCCATTGTCATTGCTGTCTTGATCATGGTCCTGAGTCTGTCGCATCTGGTGGAGACATTCACAGGCCGTGTCCCCGCCGTTCTGAAAAACGCACTTCGCTATACCGCGCCGCTGCAGATCGTCAACACTTATGGACTTTTCGCCGTCATGACGACCCACCGCGTCGAAATCATTCTTGAAGGCTCGGCAGACGGCGAAACCTGGCGGCCCTACGAGTTCAAATACAAGCCCGGCGACCTCAACCGCGCCCCCGGCTGGGTAGCTCCGTATCAACCTCGGCTGGACTGGCAAATGTGGTTCGCGGCACTCAGTAATTACCAAACGAACCCATGGTTCGTGAACCTATGTCTGCGGCTGCTGGAGGGCTCTCCCGAAGTCGCGGGATTGCTTGGCACAAACCCATTCCCCGATCGGCCTCCACGCTATGTCCGGGCGACAGCCTACGAGTATACGTTTACCGACTGGGAAAACCACCGCCGCACCGGTGCCTGGTGGAAGCGGGAACGACGGGGACTATACCTTCCGCCCGTGGGGTTGCGTCAAGCCGCATCTCCATGAAATCATTACCTTGTACCCATCAAATATGCCGTCAAGAGATGTAACCTAGACCGCAAAACCGGGGTCTTATCATTCATGATCAAGCTTGCCTTATTGCTGCTAGGTCTCGCGGCACTTTCCTGGGGACAGGATCAGGCTGTTGGCAGGGCTCTCGGCATGGTGACGCAGTTGGATGCTAACGCGCGCCGAATCACGCTTAAGACCGATACGGGCGAGGTCGCGGTCTCCGTGGACGCCAAAGCCAAGTTGTTGCGAGTGGCCCCGGGCGCGACCAATTTGAGCAACGCCACGGCCATCGAACTCACCGACATTAGTATGGGAGACCGCGTACGCGCCAGGGGCCGCTCTGGCGACGACGCGAAGACCCTGGTGGCCCTGGAAATCGTTGTCATCTCGCAGAGCGATATCGCGAGCAAGCAGGCTGCGGAGCGCGCGGATTGGGATCGCCGCGGGGCAACCGGCATTGTCGCTGACGTCGCCCCAGATTCCGTCACCATAAATGTGCGCACCTTGGAAGGTCTTAAGCCGTTGGTGCTCACAGCCGCGCCCAACGCCGTGATCCGGCGCTACACTCCCGACTCAGTGAAGTTCGCCGACGCCAAGCCGTCGAAGCTGTCTGAGATCCGCAAAGGGGATCAAGTCCGCGCCCGTGGCAACAGGACGCCCGATGGAGGGCAGATGGCCGCGGAGGAAATCGTCTCGGGCCAGTTCAAGATGATTGCAGGCCTAGTAGTATCGGTGGACCCGCAGGAGAACGTGATTCGTATTAACAACATCGAGACTAAGAAGCCGATGACTGTGAAGATTTCCATGGATACGTCGATCAAGAAACTGCAGCCTATGCTGGCGCAAATGATTGCGAACCGTTTGCACGGCGTAACTCCAGGCGAAGGAACGCCGGCTGGGGCGCCGGCCGGAGCAGGCGGTCCCGGTGGCGGCCCAGGAGGGCGCGGTCCTGGGGGCGGACGCGGTGGCGACCTGCAGGCCATGATCGAGCGTACTCCTGGCATCAAAGTGTCGGATCTCATGACGGGGGATGCCATCATCGTTTCGAGCGTCAACGGAGCCAGTGCGGATCAGGTGACGGCCATTACGCTGCTGGCGGGCGTCGAGCCTATCCTTACCAAGCCGGGCACTCGCGAAATGTCTCTCGGCGATTGGAATATGGGCGGGGGCGGCGATCTCGGCGGCATCGGGCAATAAGGGCGACAAGACAGAATCGAACATGATGACCATGGTGGAAAGACCTCTTCGTGCGTGCGCTCTTGTGGCGCTGATGGCTATCGCGCTCTTCGCACAAGCTCCCGCGAACCTTAAAGGCACCGTCACCGACCCTTCGGGCGCGGGAGTGCCAGGAGCCAGTGTCACTGTGACTGGCCCCGGAGATGTGGTGCGCGTAGTCGAAACCAACAACAATGGAGCATACGCCATTAATGGCCTGCCTCCGGGCAGCTATACTCTTCGCGTCGCTGCCGCGGGATTCTCGCTATTTGAGAGCATGCAGATCGAATTGACGGCCGCCCGCGCCACTACGGCGGACGCGAAACTTACACTCGCCGCCGAGAAGCAGGAAATTACCGTGGCCGATACAGCGCAGGTTGAACTGGACCCATCCAAGAACGCCAGCGCCACTGTGCTTACCGGGAACGATCTCGATATGTTGTCGGACGATCCCAACGATCTGCAGAATGACCTGCAGGCGCTGGCTGGTCCCTCGGCCGGCCCCAACGGCGGCCAGATCTTCGTCGATGGTTTCAGCAACGGTCAACTGCCCCCAAAGGACTCGATCCGTGAAATTCGCGTTAACTCCAACCCGTTCGCGGCGGAGTTCGATCATGTGGGCTTCGGTCGCGTAGAGATTCTGACCAAACCCGGAACTGACCGTTTACATGGCTCACTTTTTTATCAAACTGACAGCGGCGCGCTGGATGCGCGTAATCCTTACGCGACGACCAAGCCCTCGTTCCTTACGCGGCAGTTTCAGGGAAACGTCGGCGGATCCATCAACAAGAAGAGTTCGTTCTTCCTGGATATTAGCGACCGTCATCAGGATGACCAGGCCCTCATCAAGGCGACTGTGCTCGATTCCAATTTTTTGCCGTCACCGTTGACGCAGAACGTCGCGACGCCCACTAGCCGGCTTTCTCTAAGCCCACGTATCGACTATCAGATTGGTTCGAGGTTTACGCTGCAAGCGCGCTATACCTGGACGCGGGTCACATCGGAGAACAGCGGCGTAGGCGGTTTCAATCTGGCAACGCAGGGCGTCAACAACGAGACAACAACCCAATCGGCGCAGTTGACGGGAACCTGGGTGGTAAACAATCGGGCGGTGAATGAGAGCCGCTTTCAGTACACGCGTTCCGCCAATTCACAAACCGCGCTCAGCAATACTCCCACTATCGCGGTCAGCGGATACTTCACCGATGGCGGCGCCCCGCAGGGTCCTGAATTCACAAACACGGGCAGCTACGAATACCAGAACTACACTTCTCTGACACGCGGTTCTCACCTGCTGAAGTTCGGCGCGCGCGTGCGCGATACCCGCGAGGACGATTTCAGCAACGCGAATTTTAACGGCATGTTCCGCTTCGCATCACTGACCGACTACATAGCCAAGCAGCCTTTTCAATACGTTGTGGTGACCGGTAATCCGCTGGCGCACGTGAACCAGGTGGATGTGGCGCCCTTCGTACAGGATGACTGGCGCGTGATTCCAAGCCTGACATTGAGCCTGGGTTTGCGCTACGAGGCGCAAAGCAACATTCACGATAGGGGCAATATCGCGCCCCGTGTCGGTTTGGCTTGGGGCATAGGCGGAGGCCAAGGACGGTTACGGCAACCGAAAATCGTGGTTCGCGCGGGTTTCGGGATCTTCTATGACCGTTTCGCACTGGCGCAGGTGCTGAATGCCGGACGCTTCGATGGCGTGGTACAGAGGGGCTACGTCGTGCAGAATCCGCAGTTCTTCTTCACGGGGAATACCGATCCTGTTTCGGTAATCCCGCCGGGCCAACTTTTTACCACTTACCGCATAGATCCCGGCTTGGTAGCGCCGCGCATCATTCAAAGCGCGATTGGAGTCGACCGCCAGCTGCCGAAGAATATTACTGTCTCCGTCAACTACACAAATTCGCGGGGAATTCACCAGCTACGCACCGTCAACGTTAGCGCCCCGCCACCCGGAACTCCAGGGAGCGTGGGTAGCGCTAGTCCCCTTTACCAGTACGGATCCAGCGGGCTGTTCAAGCAGAATCAGCTTACCGTGAACGTGAATGCGCGCTTGAATGCGAACTATTCGATGTTCGGGTTCTACAACCTGGGTCATGCCCATTCCGATACGGACGGCGTCGGCACATTTCCCGTTAACACCTATGACCTGTCCACCGAGTGGGGCCGGGCGCAATTCGATGTGCGTCACCGTTTCATCATGGGCGGAGCCCTCACGGCGCCGTTTCGCGTGCGCTTGAACCCATTCCTGATGTTCGCTTCGGCGATACCCTTCAATATTGTTGTAGGCCAGGACTTGAACAGCGACACCATCAGCAATGACCGGCCTACCTTCGCGAGTGCCGCCAGCGTCGCAGCCAGCAACGCCGCAGTTGCGGCTGGACAACGCCCCTTTGTGTTCGCAACTCCGTATGGCCTGCTGAATAGCAAGCCGGCAGCCGGCGAGGCTTTGATCCCCCGCAACTTAGGAGAAGCGTTCGGCAGTTTCACCATCAACCTGCGCGTCAGCCGCAGCTGGGGCTTCGGCGAGTCTACGTCGGGGCCGACAAATGCCGGGCGTGGCGGAGGGGGCGGTCCGCGTGGCTTTGGTGGTTTCGGGGGCGGGCCTCGCGGCGGTGGTCCCGGCGGTATGTTTGGAGGCGCAGCCACTAATAAGCGCTACAACCTGACGGCAAGTGTCGAGTTTCGCAACCTCCTGAACTCGGTGAACCCGGGGACTCCGGTTGGTACTCTCGGATCGCCCTTGTTTGGCCAAGCTCAGGGTATTATGAATGGGTTCGGCGGCGGCGGTTTCGGCGGCAACGCAACACAGTCAGCGAATCGGCGGCTGGAATTGCAAGTGCGTTTTAGCTTCTAGGCGCGCCTTCTTAAAGGCCCCCTCCAAATAACAAAAGGCCCGGTCCTGGGACCGGGCCTTTTTTGAGGAGGAAACTGAGAACCTAAGCTGCTTATGCCTTGCGGCGGGCGCGCCAACCGAAAATCAACGCTCCCAGACCGAGGCCCATCATGCTCAAAGTAGTGGGCTCGGGAACACCGGGCTCGCCGCCGCCAGAACCCGCAGCCAAGCGAAAGACCGCTGAACCTGAATTAACCGCGGATGTTTCCTGGATAATCTGGATCGTGAGCGAGTGCGCCCCACTACCCAAACTGAATGTTCCCTTAGAGAACTTAACGCTGCCGCATGCTGCAGGATCGTTGCCGCAATACGTGCCGTCGTTGGCCGGATTCGAGGTGGTACCAACGAGGGATCCGAAATCAAAAACACTGAAACGGTCCCCGGCATAGTACAGATCCTGTACCGTGATGTCGGCAGCACCGGTAAAGGTCCACGGACTGGTGAGATCACTACACGGAGCAGCTCCCGGGCAACTCAAGCCGGCTATGGAGGTTCCCAGAGAGCCGACATAGCCGGAACTAGTCCCCTTGTTTAGGGCATCTGTGGTTGGGTTGCCGTTCCAACCAAATACATACCACTGGTCCAAGCTAATGGCACCGCAGAATGCAGGCAAGGCCATAAGGCCCATACCAAGTAACATTTTTGGAATCAATTTCACTTTAAGTTCCCTCCGCCAAATCGAATGGACTCTAGCTAACTATCGATACCTTACTCTATCAGAGGGGTAGGTGTAAATACAAGAAAAAAAGGAGAGTGTAGTAAGAAATTGAATTACCACCACTTGACCCAGCAGACATAAGCGCTAATAATATCAAGAGGTTACGGAACCAGTGCTATGCCGACCCTATTCCCTGCCCCTCCGGTCAGCTCGGAGAGGGCGATTACTGCCAAATCCAGGATCGCAGCGGCGTGATCGTGGTGAAGCTTCCATTCAGGAAGTGAAGCGCGAGCACGTTAATATAGACTCCGCTGGCAGTTATTTCAAAAGTTCCGCGTTTTCCGATTAACTGTGGGTATTTCTGGGTCAGCGTTATCGCATAATGGCCTAGCGGAACGAGCGTGAAGCTATCCGTTAGGAGGGGCTGGCCGTTTTCATCGCGGAAAACGATTGAGATCGGTCCGGAACTTACATTGATCTGATTGACAATGGCGAATCCTGTAGCCGCACCGTTTAGATGGTCAAAGGGCATCGCGACGCGGCTCCACTGGCCGGTGTCAATGGCTTCGGATGCCTCATAGTTTGGCTGACCTGGTAAGACGCGCCGGAAAATAGCAGTGCCGCCGATAAGGCTCGGCGTGTTCACCAGGATCCAGCCCTGCTTAAGGGCGGTGGCCGTTCCGAGGGTTTCAATCGTCATTGCGCCGCGGGACACAATCGTGCCAGTGAGAGTTGCCGCTGTTCCCACGTTGGTGGGAAAAATCGCGGGTGTGCCATCCTCCGCGTAGAATTTGAGCGTGAAAGACGCGGCGGTATCGTCGAGATTCACCAAGGTGATGATAGTCTTCCATCCGTCGCCATCAACCAGGTGCGGCACTACGCTCGGGTAGCCATAGCTGCTCTCGGTGGCAAAGACAGGCCCACCGAACGCAAGAAGAGCCAGGAAGAATGCCGATTTCATGATGAGCCTCCATCCACACTCTAGCCTAGTGTTATTGGAGGAAAGATTTAGCGCAGGGCTTCCGTAAAATCCGTGGTGACTTTGCGAATATCTAAAAACTCAAAGCCATTAACTCCCGACGGCACCGAAAATCTGGTGACCCGATGCGCCCCTTGCGTGATGAAGTGGAGGCCCCACACGCCGTCACCCAGGCGCTTGTGAAACTTATCCCAAAAACCGATCATTACGTAAACAGAATCAATAGTATAGGGACAAGAATTGGTCCAGTCGGCCCAATAGTGGTCACCGTCCGTCCGCGTGAGGGAATGAACTTTGAAACATTGGGATACGGCGGGCTTTTCGCCGGCGAAGGCGCCGACGGACAGCAGCGTGAAAAGCAGCGCCAGTCTCATGGGAGGGTTTTGACAGAATGCCACGACTTGGCGCCGTTGTCAAAAAAAAAGTGGAGATCTAGCAAGGAGCGCCCACGAGGCTACGTTATAATCCGTTTGTGAGAATCGCCAGCAGTGACCGTCTAGCGGAGCTGGGACCTTGGTTTTACGAGTTCGATCTGGGCGCCTATGGCCGCACGGTCTCGGCGCTGCCGCCCGAAGTGCTTCCCATCCATCAGACCCGGCTGGAGATGGTCAACCGCGCTGTCGAGGGCCATTTTGGGAGCAGGTTGCCCGCGATCCGCTGCCTGGATGTCGGATGCCACGAAGGTTATTATTCGGTGGCCATGGCGCGCAAGGGATTGAGCGAAGTCCACGGGGTGGACGTACGGGAATCGAGTTTGGCGAAAGCCCGGTTTGTTGCCGAGGTGTTGGGACTCAACAACGTGTCTTTTACCCAGCGGAACTGTGAAGATCTGCGCGCGGATGAAAACGGAACCTACGAGTTGACTCTATTCTTGGGAATTCTGTATCACCTGGAAAATCCCATGCTTTGCCTGCGCAATGTGAGCCAGTTGACCGGCGAGATTTGTGTGATCGAAACGCAGGTAGTGGACGAAGTGGAAGGCTACGCGGAGTGGGGAGCGCGCGAGTGGACGCGTCCCTACCATGGCGTTCTGGCGCTGATCGACGAATCCGATGAGTTCCACAACCGCAACACGGAGGCGGGCGCGACGCCGCTGGCGACTTGCCCCTCCCCGGTAGCGCTGCATGCCATGCTAAAGCACGCGGGGTTCCGGAGCAGTGAAATTCTTCAGCCGCCTCCCGGCGCTTACGAACAGCACCAGCGCGGAAAACGCATCGTGTGCGTGGCGTACAAATAATGAAAAAGGTCGACGCCGAACAATTTCGCGTCCGTCCCGGGAAGAAGGTCGATCTCCGCAAATGGCCGACGAAGGTTAAGCCAGCTTACGAGTCCAAAGAAGAATACAAGGCCCTGCTGGCAGATCACATACAAAAACTCAGCGCCCGGCAGAACCTGCTCTACGCTGCCGACCAATACGCGCTGTTGCTGATCTTTCAGGCGATGGACGCCGCCGGGAAAGACAGCGCCATCAAACATGTCATGTCGGGGATTAATCCTCAAGGCTGCCAGGTTTTCAGCTTCAAGCATCCCAGCCCCGAGGAATTGGACCATGACTTCTTGTGGAATGCCACGCGGCGTCTGCCGGAACGCGGCAGGATCGGCATCTTCAACCGTTCCTACTACGAAGAGGTGTTGATCGTTCGCGTGCATCCCGAGATTCTTGCAGGTCAAGGCCTCCCGCGGGAGCTGGTGAATGAAGATACGATCTGGCGGGATCGTTACCGGTCCATCGTCAACCTAGAGGATCACCTGCATCGCAACGGCACACGCATCGTGAAGTTTTTTCTCCACCTCTCCAAGGAAGAGCAGCGAAGACGCTTTCTCAAGCGCATCGATCAGCCGGAGAAAAATTGGAAATTTAGCGTGGACGACATCAAGGAACGCGATTGCTGGAAGCAATACATGAAAGCCTATGAGGGCTGCCTGAGTGCCACCAGCACACGAACCGCTCCCTGGTACGTAGTCCCCGCCGATGACAAGGAGAACGCGCAACTGATTGTTTCCCGCGTAATTCTGGATACATTGCGGGAACTCAAAATGAGCTATCCGGAGCCAAGTCCGGAGCGCCGCCGCGAGCTGCTGGCGATCCGAAAACTGCTTCAGAAGGAAAAATCCAACAAGCCCTGACGGGTCAGCTCACTTCGCGATGCTCTGCCGCGTCCGCAAAGCGAGCGGGTGTATACTCGAACCGTTGGAAACGGAAAGAAAGGGAGTCAACGTGAAACGCCTTATTATCGCCTGTACTCTAGCCGCAGTAGCCGTCTCCGCGCAGGATCCGAAGAAGACTGCAGCCCAACTCACCGGCGACGCTAAAGGCTCAGCAGCCAACAATTCCGTGTGCAAGCTGTTCACCGCCGCAGAGGCGTCCAAATACGTTGGGAAGGCGGTCGGCGATGGGAAAAACTCCGCAATGGGCTCGGGCTGCCAATGGGCTGCCAAGGACTACGAGGGCGACATGATGGTCCAAATCGTGCCCTCTTCCTATCACGAGCAGCCGAAACTGGCCAAGGGCTTCCGGGCCATGCCCGATCTCGGGGCGAAGGGATTTGTCGTCCCCGACATGGGCGGCTGGAAAGCTTCTGTCGTCCGCGGGGAGGAATCAATCATCGTCACCGTAGCTGGCCCCGCGGCCAGTCAGCAGACCGTGATAACTCTACTCAAGGAAACTCTGTCCCGGCGGAAATAACCAGCGACTATTGGTCCCGCTGCTAGCGGTCCTACTTTTTGTAGTCTTCTCTTGGCGCTCGCTGCTGTTTGCCGCGATCGGGGCGCTCTGGCCTTTCGGCTGCGTGTGGCCTAGCCTGCTCTACTGGAGGCCGCGAAACTTCCGGATGCAGCTGTTGTTGCTGCTGTTGGGGAGGCTGCTGCCGGCCCGGAGGCACGTTCTGTGGCAAGGCTGCGGGAGGTAACGGCTTTTCCGCCGGAGTCCGCGGAGCATTTCTTTGCTCGCGTTGGGCATTCTGCTGTTGCACTCGCTGCTGGCGTTGAGCATCCTGTTGTTCCTTTTGTTGCTGCTGGCGTTGGGCGTTCTGCTGCTGCCGCTGTTGCTGATCCCGCTGGGCATTCTGCCGCTGCTGTTCAACGTCCTGCTGTTGTTTCTGTCGCTCCTGCCGTTGGGCGTTTTCCTGTTGGCGTTGCGGACCCGGGGGAACATTCTTTCGCTCATTCACCGCGGGCTGAGGAGCAGCCTGCGGCGGCACGCCCTGGGTTCCACCACCGGCCTGCGGCTGAACACGCCGCAAGCGCCCTTGGTCCACCACGCGAACTGATTCGTTTGAAGCCGGAGTTCCCTGGCGTATCTGCTGAACCTCTGTTGCTGCGAGTGGACGCCCTGGATTCCGCCCCAGTGCCTGCTGCTGCCGCTCAAAGGAAACCGGTGCTGGTGGAGGCGCCGTTCGCGCGACTACCGGACGGCTGAGCACATTGGCCGGCGGCCGCGCAGCGCGCGATGCGGTGTCCGCTCGAGATCCGAGAATGCTTTCCCGACGCGGGGCAATCGCCGGCGCGGAGACGATCTGAGCGGAATTGATCTGCGCCACCGGAATGGGGCGTGCGTCGCGAGTCACGCGCCGGCCATTGGCGAAGGTATTTTGCGGAACCGCCGTTACGCCGTTTCGAACACTACGATTCGCGTACTGGATGTTGGTAATCGGGCGGTTATCCCGGCTGTAGCTGTAGTAATTGTTGATAGTGGTGGTGTTCATCACCGTATTGGTTGTATTCAACCGGGCGAAATAACCCTGGCTCACGCGGTAAGAAGGAAAGTAGGGTTCTCTCGGCCCAAGCGGGAACCAACCTACTGCAGGGGCCGTGCCGATGGAGAAACTCAGACTGAAGCCCGAGCCGCCGCCCACCCAACCGACCAACGCCGGAGCGTAGAGCGGAGTGACCCCGCGCGGTCCGGGTATCCAGCCCCAGCGTCCACCGAAAGAAGCCCAGCGGCCGTAGTGATACGGAGCGAATCCCCAAGGAGTTTCGTCCACCCAGGTCCAGCCCCACGGCGCAATCCAGGCCCAATGGCCGTCGCGATAGGGAGCCCAGTCTGCATCGACGGAAGTGGGCATCCATACTTGTCCGTATCCGGGCTGATCTCCCCAACGGCCGTACTGGTCGAGATCGTCATACCCCTCGATTTCTCGCGACACATAGCGAGCCGATGGCGATTGATCTTCCCGGCGATCGCGCGAGGAACACCACTGGTCGAAATCGTCTGCGCCTCCTGCCGATGTGAGGTTATAGTTGATCTGGTCGTCGCCGCGCACAACTACGCGCTGGCGGGCGTAAACCGGGAACTCCTGACCGCCGCCGGTCACATAGCCCTCTCCATCGCGCACCGCGACAATTGTCGTTTGCGAATCGGGATTCGCATCAATGCGGTACTCGCCTGGGCGGTCCAATGTGAAAGCAACATTGGGCGTGTCGATCTCGAAAATTTGATTCGGCCCAAGATTGCGCAAGCGAACGGTCAGCGTGCCTTCAGACAAGCGAATCTGAACGGTTTGGTCGTCCAAATTCAAGAACTGGAAAGCCGACGAAGCGCTCAAGCGCAGAGCCGTCGATCCGATGTGAAACTCAGCCCTGCCACGGTCTCCGACCCAAATGTTGTCGCCAGTGGTGAGCGGGCGATTGATCTCGGCATCCACCCAGTCGTTTATACCGCTTGGCTGAAACGACACCGGGCCTTCCTGGTAATTGAGGCGGGCCACCCTGCTGGGCGGATCCATCTGCGCGGCTACAAACGCGGCCGAAGCCGCCATAAGGACCGTTGCCATCTTAATATGCCGCATAGCTTTCTCCTCTTCACGCCCATCCCGCTATCGGCGGGAGTTGAGACACTACCCCTGCTTGAGCACGCGGAGTGCCAACGGATCGTGCGTGTTATGATGCTCGCGTGCAATTGCGTGCATCAGTCAAGACCATAAAGCTGGCCTATTTCTTGTGTTTGCTTCTAGCTGTAGGAATCGCAACCTATCTGCTGGCGACCCAGAATGAAGATGAACGGATGTGGTGGTGGCTGGCTCTCCCTGCGCTGGGAGCAGTGATCCTCGTGGTGCAGCATATTCGACGAAGGCTGATCAAGCTGACCATCTTGAGCGACCGGTTGCGCTATGAAGCCGGGCTGCTTTCGAAAATCACGCGCACCATGGAGTTGATGAAGGTGCAGGATGTTCGTGTGGATCAGACGCTGGGCCAAAGGATGATGAATATCGGAGATCTGTCTATAGAGACCGCGGGAGAGACCAGCCAGATCGTGATGCGCTCTATCGACCGTCCACACGAAACGGCCGACCGAATTCTGGAGTTATCGCGCACGCAACATCCGAAGTGATTCGCGAAAGTCTGATTAAGAAGCCGGCGAGTACACCGAGGAAGATACTCACCGGCTGGCGCTCTATGCCGCGAAGGCAATCGGGCGCCGAAAGAAGGAGTTCTATTTCGCGCCAAAGCGAAACACGACGCCAGCGGAGTAGCGGATGTTGTTCTGCGTGTGATCGGCGCTCCAGATATTCGGCACCTGCGTCATCAGGTACTCAACCTGAAATGGTTTGAAGGCGACACGGTCTGTAACCCTCACATCCAGACCGCCGCCGAATGCCGCGGCGAAGCCATTCTCCGTGATGAGATTCCCGGAATTGGAATCCACCAGGCTGCTAGAGACTCGAGTTCCACCGAACAGCGCTTGAACGTAGGGCGTGAACCTGGATGATTTTCTGATGCTGAATAGCTGAACGTGGTGGGGTCGAAATTTGCGTCCTGGCCATTGTGATATCCGCCAAGATCGGCAACAACGCCAAGGGTTCCATTGATGTTGTAAATGAAAGTTCCCGAACCGCCCTGCGATCCGAACGAGGGCGCTCCGCTCCCTGGCCTGGTGTTGGTGTAGGAATAGTTCAATCCAACTTCCGCTACCGGCACCGGAGCAGTTTCTTGCGCCACGGCGACCATACCACCCACCATCGTGACCGCAAGTAAAAATAGACTTCGTTTCATGTGGTTTATCTCCTCATCCTTTCTCTGTCGACAGCGTTTGCCCCTATTAACGTGCTCGAAATGCGTGAGCGCTTCGTCAGTTACTGAGACGGGTATAGCTCGCCAAAACGGTTCTACTCGCCAGACGGTAGATCTGTTCCAGGCACGGTAGTAATTAGGTGAAATCCCTGGCGTCTAACCCCAACGCGTAACCCGAGCAAGTGAAGTTAGCGTCTGACGTGCATGCGGGAGCCGAACAGATGATTCACAACTCGCGGTTAATGACATGCGCCCTTTCGGCGCTCTCTTTGGCAGCCGCGAACCAATCGTGGAAAGCTAAACAATTTCCGGAGTGGACGGGCAGCAATGGGCGCAGGGGAGGGATTGGCATTGGTGGAATCGGAACCAGACTCCCCGGCATGGGCAGGAGCAACCCAAGAGGCAATCCAGGCGGCGCGCGATGATCAGTATTGCTACGGTTCAGCCCGAGAATAGGGGGCTGTGCGATCATCGCAAATATCGGCCGTTCGGGCCATTATGGCGACGGCCGGGGGCCTGAGGGCTACGGCGTATGCAACGTTCGACATCTCCGCTTCGAAGCGTACTTGCTGGATTCGCGGGATTGCTGATTCTGATAGGCGGCCTGGCGGTGGATTCTTACCGGCAGAGCCGTGGTATGTCGGTGACCAGCGCCACACTTCGGAAGGAATCGAGGGATCGCGATGCCCTCTTGGATCAGTTGAGCAGCGACATTTACCGCTCGGCGACTCTCGCGCGCGACTACATGCTGGAACACGACGAAGCGCTCGCCGCGAGCCAGAAGGGCGAATTACAATTGCTCCGGTCACGCGTTGAGCAATCGCTGGCCCATTACGTGGAAAAGGCTCCGGCCGGGGAAAAAGAAGCCGTCCAAAGCTTGCATCAGCACGCCGAAGCTTATTGGGCAGCCTTGGCGCCCGCGCTGGAGTGGACTCCGGCCGCCAGACGCGAACACGGCGAGGAATTTCTCCGGAACGTCATCATACCGGGGCGTAATGAGGTGGTTCAATTCGCCAGGCAGATCGACGCTCTTGACGAGAGCGCCCTCGATGCGGCAGACGACCGGATGCAGGTTGCGCAGGCCCAGTTTCAGAACCGGGTACGCTGGATCTCCATAGTGGCTTTGGTTTTGGGCGGCATTTTAGCGGTTATTGTTGTCCGCCACGTGCAGCGTCTTGGCGTCGAAGCCGCAAATCGCTTTAACGAGGTTCTGGCGGCCAGGGAAGATCTCACGCGGCTTTCGGATCGATTGGTGAACGTTCAAGAAGAAGAACGCCGGAATCTGTCGCGGGAATTGCACGATGATCTCGGCCAGGCGATGTCCGCGATGCTCATCGAACTCGGGAAACTGGAATCCGCGCGTGCGGGCCCGGGGAACCAACAGGATGGGTGGGCATCGCTTCGACGTCTGGCTGAGCAGAATGTAGCCAAGGTGAGAGACATGGCTTTGCTGCTCCGTCCGGCGATGCTGGATGAACTTGGCTTGGTTCCCGCACTCCGCTGGCAGGCGCGGGAGGTTTCGCGCCGCACCGGTCTCAAAGTGAAAATGATCGCCGACGAATTAAACGAAGACCTGCCGGACTCCAGCCGAACTTGCGTCTTCCGGGTAGTTCAGGAGGCGTTGAACAACTGCGTGAAACACTCCCAGGCCAAGGAGGTGCGCGTGCTGATACACCGCGACACAGATGGGCTCTCGGTATCGGTACAAGACGACGGCGTGGGTTTCGATCCCGCGCACAATAAAGGATTGGGCCTGCTCGGTATGATGGAGCGAGTGAGCGTTCTCGGCGGCAGATTTCATATCGAGTCGCAACCAGGGCGAGGCACGATTGTTTCCACGTATTTTCCGCTCGAAAAGGACCAAAATAAACCGCAAGAGGAGAGTGTTGTTTGATCAGGATCATCCTGGCCGACGATCACGCCGCCATGCGGCACGGGCTCCGGCTCGTTCTGGAGCAAGAGAAGGACTTCGAGGTTGTCGGGGAAGTCAGTGATGGCCGCGCCGCGGTGAGTCTGGCGGAAACCGCTAAGCCCGATGTTGCTGTGCTGGACATCACCATGCCGAATCTGAATGGCATTGAGGCCGCACGCCAGATCACGGCTAAGCAACCGGGCGTTTCGGTAGTTATTCTGAGCATGCATGCCGACGAGTCATTCGTCCTGCGCGCCCTAAAAGCCGGAGCGCGCGGCTACGTCTTGAAGGAATCCGCCGAGGGAGATTTGATCAACGCCATTCGCCTCGTCTCGGAAGGCAAGTCTTTCTTTAGCCCTACTGTGAGCCGTATGCTCGTGCAGGATTACGTCCGGCAGATGCAGGATAAAGACGTTGAGGACAGCTATGAGCTGCTCACAACCCGCGAGCGCGAGCTTCTGCAACTTATCGCCGAAGGGAAGAGCAACAAAGACGTCGCCAACATGCTGAACTTGAGTCTCTACACCGTAGAAACTCATCGCAGCAACATCCTGAGCAAGCTCAATCTTCATACCGTACCGGAACTGATCCTTTACGCCGTCCGCAAGGGTGTCATTTCGTAATCCGGATTACACTCTATCGGGCAATGGTACGCGTACGTGCTGCTGATTGTGCCAAAGAACCCACGCTTTTTTGACGGCCCAAAGGAGATTGTCCTTCTGGACCGGTGTACGCAGTATGTCGCAGCCGCCTACGCGCTGCAGTTCGTCCCAGAGATTCGCGTCGGCGTTACGAGACAACAGAATCACATAGGGTCTGGGTGATTTTTTTGTAAGAGCGCGGACAGTATCATGCCAGTGGTTGGGTGAGATCTCACGATCGTAAATGACAAGAGGCGGCACATCGGCTGGGCATCCGAAAGTGGGTGCTGCCAGCGTTTCAGAGAGCGTTAAGATCCAGCCGGAGTCCTGGGCGATGGCCTGAATCAGATGGCGGTCCGGCCCAGGAGAAACGACCGCTAATATCCGGGGCGCGTTTTTGCGATCGCGCTCCGGATACCTAGAGTGTGGAGTAAACAACCGGGCAATCCCGAAAGATAGCCCCCTCCAGCCAACCCTTGCCATGCATCCCTCCTTTCTGAGCCTAAGGCCTCGACGGGCCCCAGGCCATACGGTCTAGCGGGTATTCTAATATCCGAGCAGACTGCATTCGGTCAGGAACCCGCCGCTTCCCCCAGGCTATGCTCAATCCTCCTCTCCTTCTCTTGCGTCTTCTCGAGTTTCATGTGGTTTAGGAGCAGAATCTTCGCCTCCTCGGCGTATTTCGCAATTTTGCTGGTGTCCTGGACATAAGAGCGCGCGGACGGGCCGGCAACCTCTGGAGTGAACGTTTTAATCGCCTTTCCTGTATTGTCTGCAACTTCGTGCAGCAGGGGCGCTACTTGATCCAGTGTTCTGATTTCCCACGCGGAAAGTGAACCCCGGTCCGCTTCAAGGGACTGAAGGTCCCGGCCTACTCTGTTGACGTTTTCTCTAATGCGGTTGAGCCCCTCGGAATGGGCTTCGAGATCCATGCCACCTTCTTTGGCCATTTCACTGAGGGCGAATGCATCCTCGGAGATGCTCGCAGACCTCGCCTCGACCTCCTCAAGTGTGGCCTTGGCCCGATACGAGGGAGACTTGGCCTTCGCGCTCGGAGCGCTGTAGGCTGAGGTCGCTGACCAAAGCACGAGCAAGGCGGTAACTGCTAAGCAATAGACGCGTTTCATTGATTTCTCCTCTTCTTAGGGTTCAAACTCTATTCCCTACATCTGCAGAGACGAGCGCGCCGGGGGGCCGGCGACTACCCTGGAAACGGCATTATTGATTGCGTCAGGCGGTAGTCGTTACCGGTACGCTACGGGGCCTAACTCAATTTCGATCTCCTGTAACGTGATCAGGCTGGAGGGCACCAAGCTGCGAATCTCCGGGAGAACAGCATGGATGCTTTCCGTCTGATCCACAGCAATGATCAGGATGGGGCGGTCGTCGGTGACTCCGAAGAGCCGTTGGCGGTGAACACGCGCGTGTGCGCCATAACCCATGAGTCCGCGGATGGCCGTAGCGCCAGCAATGTGCAGATGCAGCAGGCGGCGAACGATGAATTCGTACATCGGCATCTCGCCATTCATGTCGGGTTCGTTCAAGTAGATGGTCATCTGCGTTTGTTTCGTCATGCGACTCCTTGTTGATCGCTTGTTTTGCTGGCGACTTCATTGCCAGAGACAAGCGCATACATGCTAGGCAACGCAATCAGCGTCAGGAGCAGCGTGGAGAGCAATCCGCCGACGACCACCGTCGCCAGCGGGCGTTGCACATCCGAGCCGATCCCCGTGGCACGCGCGGCCGGAACCATGCCCAACAGAGCGACCACGACCATCAATAAGACCGGACGCAGTTGCGAGAGCGAGCCCTGGATGATCGCCTCGCCGACCGGCGTTCCCGGATCTGTACGCCTGCGGCGATTGATTTCCGAGATCATCAGCACTCCCGACATCACCGCCACGCCGAACAAACTGATGAAGCCAACGGCGGCGGAAACACTCAGGTTGATACGGCGCAAATAGAGGAACAGAATTCCGCCCACCAATGAGAACGGCACGTTCATCATGACCAGGCCCGCGTACTTGGCAGAACCAAAGGCAAAGAACAACAGGATAAAAATGATGGCAATGGTGATGGGCATGATGACCGTCAGCCGCTTTTGCGCGCGCTGCAAATTTTCGAACTGACCGCCCCAATCGACGGTATAGCCGGGCGGCACGTGAAGGTTCTGCGCGAACCGCTGTTGGGCGTCGGCAACGAAACTGCCCTGGTCGCGGCCGCGAATGTTGGTGCGTACTGTAATTTGCCGTTTATTGTCGCTGCGCGCGATGATGCTGGCGCCGTTCACAACTTTGATTTCGGCCAGCTGCGAAAGCGGCACGCGCCCGCCTTCACGCGTTGGAACCAGAATGGCATCGATGGCGGGCACGCTGGTCCGCGCTTCCGGCGTATAGCGGACGGTAATATCGAAGCGCCGTTCGCCTTCAAACACAGCGCCTGCCGTGCGGCCGCCAATGGCCATTTCGATAACATCCTCCACGTCGCGGACATTAATGCCAAAACGCGCCACGGCTTGACGATCAATCTGAATGCGCAACTGCGACTGATCGGCCTCCTGTTCAATCGCGCTGTCGGCAGCGCCGGGAACCTGCTTGACGACTTCCAGGGTCTGCGCGGCAAGTTCGCGAAGCTTGACTAAATCCGGACCTCTGAAAATTACCGCCAAATCCGCCGCAGAGCCGGTGACGGCCTCCGTAACGTTATCGATGATCGGCTGTGTGAAACTAAACGCCGCTCCGGGAATCTGCGCATTCAGCGCCTTACTCATGGCTTCAATCAGCCTCGCTTTGTTCATGCCGGCGGGCCAGGTGTCATAAGGTGTCAAGGCCATGAAGAACTCGTTGCGGTTGGGGCCGTAGGGGTCCGTTCCCGAATCGTTTCGCCCGGTTTGCGAGGAGACGAGCTTGGCCTCCGGAAATTTTGCGATGATGGCCCGCACTTCACTGGCTATTTCGGCCGATTTATCTAACGAGATTCCCGGTGGCAAATTCGCCCGCACCCAGATGACGCCTTCATCCAGGTTCGGCAGAAACTCTACCCCCAGCGCACCGCCGAGAGCGAATGCGGCGATCACTATCACACAGGCAGCGCCGATGACAAGCAGAGGTTTGCGCAGGCAGAAATGCAACACTTTCGCATAACCGCGGCCCAGACATCCCAGGAGCGGGTTCTCCCAGCTCTTTGCGCCGTTGCGGAACAGGTATGTAGCCAGAACGGGAATCAGCGTTAGGGCCAAGAGCATTGAACCGAGCAGCGCATAGCTCACGGTGAAGGCCATTGGCGTGAACAGTTTTCGTTCAACGCGCTGCAGTGTGAATAAAGGGATATAGGCCGAAATAATGATCAGCAAAGAAAAGAAGATGGGCCGTTCCACTTCAAGCGCAGCGTCGCGGATGGCGCCAAGCACGCCTTCGTGCTGCAGAGTCCCGTTGCGTTCACGCTCGTGAAGCAAATGCAGGATATGTTCCACCATTACCAGCGTTGCGTCCACGATGATGCCGAAATCGATGGCGCCGAGG
>CAZDGT010000426.1:0-4198 GCA_964504905.1 uncultured Bordetella sp.
GACTTGCAAGCAGCAGTGTGGCGAACATCATGTCCGGCATCAGCGAAATGCTGTACAGTACGGCGGTCGGATTCAGCGCAGCTAGCGCCACCAGGATCATTTGCTCCGCTGGCGAAAACCCGTACTGCTTGAGAAATTCCCGAACCAGCAAAAGAAAGACTGGAAGAATGCACCAGGCCAGCAGCATCGCCCACGGCAAATTGCCGGGAAAGCTCGGATTGATTTTCCAGATCAGAGCCAGCAAGAAGGGGTACAAAGGAGGATATTTCGTTTGCAGTGGCTGGCCTGGCAGACTTTCAATGCGATAGCCATCCCCGGCAGCCAGGCTCTTGGCCGACACCCAGTAGAGGCCATCGTCGTGCAGCGCGCCGAGGTGGGGCATGGCGCGCCAGGTCCAAGCCAGCCACGCCGATGGCGCGAGCGCCAAAACCAGCACACCAATCCACAGGATTCGCCGGGAATCCCCTGCCGTCATACCCTACAAATCGGTGTTTCGCGTGCTTTCGGCTATGAGGGGAATACCGTAGAGACTAATTTAGAAGCTGATCCCCACCAGCACGGTCGCCTGGTTGCGGTTGGATTCCAGCATACCAACGGGACTGTCGAACCCTCGGAAGGCCCAGCCGTTATAGCGGATTTCCGGGGAGATGCGGAACAAACCCAGATGCACTGTTACCCCAGCGCCCAACACGATGCCGTAGTTGTTGCGGTGGTTGAGTTCCAGAACGTCATTCACCGACAAGTGGCTCAGCGCAACGCCCCCCTCGATGTAGGGCTGGATGGGGCCACCGAAGAGTCCCTTCTTCGCTAGGACGGGAAATTCCCAGGCGCCGGTGGATACAGATTGCGCGGCGGGTAGGGACTGGCGGTAAGAGTAGCTCCGGTAGAGCGCGTCGATCTCCACCGAAAAACGTGCGGGCAAGCGGAATTCGACGAAGGGACCAACCACATAGCGATGCGTGCTCTGCACATAGGAGATGGCGCCGCCGGGCCCCACCGCCAAAGCATCATTCAGCGGAATTCCAGCCTTCAGGCCAAAACCGAAAGGCTGCGCTAGCGCCGGGGCCACGGCCACAACAAATAACAGAAATGTCCTATACATTCCTCGATTTTAGAACCCGATTCCGAGCAGCACCGCCGCTTGATTGCGGTTGGATTGCAGCAAGGTTCCCGGACTATCGAAGTGCCGCGACGTCCATCCGGTGTAGCGAATTTCCGGCGTGATGTGCATGGGACCCAGTCTGAAATCCACGCCACCGCCGATCACTAAGCCCCAGGTATTGCGATCATGTAGTTCCCTGACGGCGCCGGTACTCAGGTGGCTGAAAGCTGCTCCGGCCTCAAGATACGGTTTCACAGGTCCAGGAAAGAATCTCTTCTTCACCAGCAACGGAAACTCCCAGGCGTGCGAGTTCTGATCCACGACAGGGGAAGGCACAACCTGGCGATATTCATAGGTCTTGTAGAGAGCATCCAACTCCAGCCCGAAACCCGCCGGGAGACGCAACTCCACGTATGGCCCGAACGTGTAGCGGTGAGTGTCGGCAACGTAAGTGGCGGGATTCTGACTCCGCACCACAAAGGCGTCGTTCAGCGGAACCCCACCCTTAACCCCGAAGCCGATGGGCGAATCCCCTTCGGCCAAAGCATTGACAGCGAAAGACATAACAAAAATAGACCCTAGAAATAGATTGCGCATTGCAACATTTGCTCCTGCTAGTGTGATACGCGAGGAGCGTAAATGTTTCGGGCTATGTCTGTTCCCGCGCGGCGCGCGTGGCTAACTCATCGCAACGATTGTTGTCTTCGTGGTTGGCGTGGCCCTTGGTCCAGGTCCAGTGGACATCATGCGTGGACGCGACCTGTTCCAGCTCCATCCACAGATCCTGATTCACCACCGGCTTCTTAGCGGCAGTCTTCCAGCCGTTGCGCTTCCAGCCGTGGATCCAAGTGGTGATGCCGTTCTTGAGGTACTCGGAATCGGTGACGACCTCAACCTTGCAATCTTCGCGGAGCGAGCGCAAACCTTCGATGGCCGCGGTGAGTTCCATGCGGTTATTGGTGGTGTGCTTCGCCGACCCGGACATTTCGCGAGTGTGTTCCCCGAAGCGCAAGATGTACGCCCAACCGCCGGGTCCGGGATTGCCAATGCACGCACCATCCGTAATTAATTGCACCTGTTTCATGTTCCTCTATCATAAAAGCAGTGAACGATCCCGCAATAAAAGCTGCGCCGAAGCCGGTAATCATGATTCCAGTTTCCGCTGCGGATATGGAGCGGAAGCGGCGGCGCCTGACGACGACGTGGCTCGCCGTCGCGGCCGTGGCGATCCTGGCGGGCGGGTACCTCTATAAGCGAGTTTCGGACCCGCGCAGCGCTCGCGAAGCTTTCGACGCGGGGATGCGCCTGGTGGCGGCAACGCGCTACGACCAAGCCATCATGAATTTCAATCGCGCGGTGGATTTGCAAGCGGATTTCGTGGAAGCGTACCGCATGCGCGGCCGCGCTTACGTGGCGGAATCGAATCCCGATCAGGCGATTCGCGACTTCACGCGCGTCTCCGAGCTGCAGCCGAGCGACGCCCTAGCGCTGGCCGAGCGGGGATTCGCGCGCCTGGAAAAGAAAGACTACGCCAACGCCATTGCCGACGCCGACCGCGCCATCGCGCTCGATCCCAAGCTGGCGCGAGCCTATAATCTGCGCGGCACCGCGCGGCGGGCGGCCGGAGATCCACGAAAAGCAGTGGAGGACTTCAGCAAGGCCGTGCAGCGTGAGCCCAACCTGGACAATTTTTTCCAACGCGCGGCCACTTACCAACTGACCGGTCAGCACGAACTGGCGATAGCGGACTTCACCAGAGCCTTGGTCGAGGACCCTCAACAGCCGCACACATACTTCGCGCGAGCGAAGTCACGGTCTGCGCTAGGAGATACGGCAGGCGCGCAGGCCGATATCGCGGCGGGCCGGAAGATTGATGGGTGGTAGAAAGACGCCTGTTTCCAGTGTCTGACGCCTTCACTGTACCGGGGTAATTGACACGATGCTTTTGGAGCCTGGTTGAGCGGAACCGGGCGGCGCTTGTGGCGTTAGCGCGGGCTTTATTTGCGACGAATCCGAGGGGACAGCCGCCGAATCCCGGGGAACAATCACGGTATTCAGGACGTAATAATCCATGTTTGCATCGTACATCATCAGCCAACTGAAGTACGTCGGATCTGCCTCCTTGACCGGACTTGCACCTACTTGCTGCAAAATTTGAATTAGCGCCTCACGTGCCGTGAGATTCTGACCAAGAACTGCGCATTGTTGGCCGATTAACTGCCCTATGGGGGATACACCCAGAACCATTGAGACGCCGCGGACCGCTCGAATCTTGGTAAACAAATCCGAAAGAGTCTCGTAACATGATCGAACCTCAGTAAAGAATGAGACATGTGTACTGAGAATAGGCTCGAACTTTTGCGCGGCACCTCCGCTAACTCGAGCTGCGGGTATAACGTGGAGGTATTCTCCGTCGGAGAGAGATGCAAATTGTCCGGGATTGCCCGAGCCTTGATATTGTTTGATGAAAGCTTCCAGCATAGCTGCAGGCGGTTCGGCATCAGGCGCAGCCTGATCTGGCAACTGGAACTTGATGCTGCGCCAACTTGGATACCTATAACGCAGACCGTTCGGGCGTACCTCGACTACCAAAGCGGCGTCATCGTAAGGCGCCTCTTCGTAGCTGACAAGGTATCCCTTGCGCGCCAACTGCGTGACAAGTTCTACCAGAGGCCGACTTTCGTCGACCACAATTGCTTCGCCGGCGATTATACCGGTTTGGCCAAAGAGCGCTAACGCGGTCGACACGAGGAGGTAGTTTTTCATATTGGTCACGGTCTGCTTTAGGAGATGCGGAAGGCGCTCAAGACAATATCCCAGCGCGCAGGAAGTAGAGCTAGAGCCTCCTCAACCAGATGCTCCCACCTTCATTCTCAAGGCACAAGGGCATCAGCCGAGCGAGATCCTCGCGCAAGCGGTGCGAGGCGAAATTGTTCCAGTAAACAATCTCAAAAGCTGAATTGTATTGGAGAAATGCGCGCAGCAGGTAGGCCTCATTCCAGCCACGTTTTTCCTGCAAGACCCATTCCTCCAGGTACTCAAACGGGTAGAGAATATCGTGAATATGCACCAGCACACCGGGTTTCAGACGCGGCA
>CAZDGT010000427.1:0-15164 GCA_964504905.1 uncultured Bordetella sp.
GGGTGGTATAAACGCTCCGGGCGCGGTGATAGACGTATCGGGGGGCGATAACAATGCCATCTGTCGAAGAATTCCGCCGGAGTTTGGACAAGGGCACGCTGGCCATTGTCGATGCCGTGAAGGCGGCGCTGCCCCGCATTCTCGCCACCGTGCCGCCGGAGCTGAAAGTCACGGTGTTGGGCGATCAATCGGTGTTCGTCCGCGCCTCCATCATGGGCGTGGTGCGGGAAGCCCTGATTGCAGCCGCTCTTACCGGCATGATGATCCTCCTCTTTTTGGGGAGCTGGCGCAGCACGCTGATCGTGTGCATCTCTATTCCGCTTTCCATCCTGGCGTCGATCTGCATTCTGAGTCTGATGGGGCAAACCATCAATGTGATGACGCTGGGAGGCCTGGCTCTAGCAGTCGGAATCCTGGTAGACGATGCCACAGTCGCGATCGAGAACACTCACCGTAACATCGGCATGCGCAAACCTCTGGTGCGAGCGGTGATCGATGGCGCCGCGCAGATCGCCATCCCCACCTTCGTTTCTACGCTGGCGATTTGTATCGTGTTCGTCCCGGTGCTGCTGCTCACGGGGACTGCTCGCTATTTGTTCACGCCCATGGCCATGTCCGTGGTATTCGCCATGCTCGCGTCCTACTTGCTCTCGCGCACGCTGGTTCCGACCATGGCGCATTCGCTTCTCAAGTCCGAAGTCTCGCTTTACCGTCTCGGCATCGAAGGCGAGAGCGCCGGAGGCAAGGGACTCTTCTGGGCCGTTCACCATCGGTTCAACGGGCTGTTCGAGAGGTTGCGCTTCCGCTATATTGGCTTGCTGGATTGGTCGCTGCGGCATCGCGGACTCGTGCTCACGTCTTTTGGCCTGCTATTCGTGGGCTCGATGGGTCTGCTCTTCCTGGTAGGCAAGGACTTCTTCCCCAATGTCGACTCCGGCCAGATGAAGCTGCATGCGCGCGGACCGGCCGGCACGCGCATTGAGGCAACCGAAGTACGTTTCGCCCAAATCGAGCGCGAGATCCGTGAGGAGATTCCGGCGAATGAGATCGACACGCTAATCGATAACATCGGCGTCCCCAACAGCTACGCCAGCTTGGCACAGGGAGACATCCCCACTATCTCCAGCGCCGACGGCGAAATTCTGATCTCGCTCACCAAGGAAAAGCACGGTTCCAGCCGTGACTATGAAGTACGGCTCCGCAAGCGTCTCAATGAGAAGTTTCCGGATATGGTGTTCTTCTTCCAGCCGGCTAACATTACGAACCAGATCTTGAACTTCGGTCTGCCGGCTCCTATCGATTTGCAAGTGGTTGGCCGCGATACCGTTGGCGGTTACAAGGTTGCCCAAACGCTGGCCAGCAGGATCTCCCGGATTCCCGGCGCCGCCGATGTGCATGTGCACCAGGTAGTCGACCAACCTGAGATCCGCCTGAATGTTGACCGGGTAAAAGCTGGCCAATTGGGTCTAACGGAGCGTGACGTCACTGGCAACATGCTGATCTCGCTCAGCGGCAGCAACACAGTGGCTCCGAATTTCTGGGTGAACTGGGCGAACGGCGTCAACTATTTCGTAGGCGTGCAGACTCCGCAATACAAGATCGACGACCTGGACGCGCTTTTGCGCACGCCGGTGTCGGTGGCCTCGAACGTCGTCGCAACCACCACTCCAGGCTCGCAAGGCGGTACCGCATCCGCGGGGAACGCGTTTGTTGGTGCGTCTCCCAGCGGATCTTCCCAAGCTTACGGAAATCCAGGCGTCATGTCGGGCAGCACGCAGTTGCTTTCGAATCTAGTCACCGTCACGCGGGGCACCAGCCCGGTGATCGTGAACCACTATAACGTCTGGCCGGTTTTTGACGTCTATGCCAACGTGGACCGCCGCGATCTCGGCGGCGTCGGGTCGGAAGTGGAAAAAATCGTGAAAGAGGAGACCGCTCACCTGCCGCGCGGCACCACGCTGGAAATGCGCGGCCAGTATGAAACCATGCGCTCGTCGTTCTTCCGCCTCGGTGTGGGCATGATCGTCGCAGTGGTGCTCGTTTACCTGCTGATGTGCGTGAACTTCCAGTCCTGGCTTGACCCGTTTATCATCCTGACGGCGCTGCCGGGCGCGATGGCCGGCATCCTCTGGATGCTCTTCGTCACCGGCACGACGCTCAATGTCCCGTCGCTCATGGGAGCCATCATGTGTATCGGTGTCGCCACTGCCAATAGCATCCTGATGGTGACTTTCGCGAACGATGAGAGGATGCTAGTCCCGTCGGCGCGCGAAGCCATGCTTTCGGCCGGCTATGCCCGCATCCGCCCCGTGCTGATGACGGCGACGGCCATGATGTTGGGCATGCTTCCCATGGCCCTCGGCCTAGGGGAGGGCGGGGAGCAGAACGCTCCTCTGGGGCGCGCGGTGATCGGCGGGCTGCTATTCGCAACGGTGACGACACTCTTTGTTGTACCCATCATTTACAGTTACTTACGGACGAAACCTCCAGTAGATCACGAACGACTATTAGAAGAAGAGGAGCGGGAAGATACCATCGAATCCGAGTGGGATTTGACGAAACCGTATTCAAGCATCTGATGAGATATAGCGATCCAAATCAGCCTGACGACATCGCTTTGCGTGAAAGTACCGAAGAGCGGTTGCGCAGGGAAGTGGAAGACCTGAAGCGCCAACTCCGGGAGCAAAAGGGAGGAGCCGCCCATGCTCTGGCCAAGCCGTGGCATCCCTCCGCCGTCACCATCTGGGCGATCTTTCTGAGCGTCGCCATTCTGATCGTAGCCGCGTTTTTCACAGGCTATATTCCACTGAAGAAGCGCATGGCCGTCATCGGGGCTCAGGCACAGGAGCAGGAAGAGGCTCTGCCGCGCGTGCAAGTGATCGAAGTGCACCGCTCCTCGGGCAAGAGCGAATTGGAACTCCCGGGCAATATCCAGGCGGTGACCGAGGCTCCCATCCTGGCGCGCGCCGACGGCTACATTAAGCGCCGCATGGTGGATATCGGCGACCGTGTTCAAGCCGGCCAACCGGTGGCCGAGATCGAAGCCCCGGAGCTGGACCAGCAGGTTAGTCAAGCCAAAGCGAACTTGCAGCAGGCGCAAGCCGCGCTCGAACAGGCGCTCGCCAACGAAGTCCAGGGGAAGTCGAACCTGGAGATGGCCCGCGTCACCGCCCAGCGCTGGGGCGCGCTGGTTGCCCAGGGCGTGGTGTCGAAGCAGGATAACGACCAGTACCAGGCTCAATACCAATCCCAGATCGCCGGGGTGCAGGCGCTCGAGAAGGCCATCCTCGCGCAGCGCGCTAATATTGCGGCGGCGGAAGCCAACCTGGCGCGCCTGAATGAAATGCAAGGCTACCGCGTAGTGAAGGCGCCCTTCGCGGGAGTGATCACGCAGCGCAACGTGGATGTAGGAGCTCTCGTCAATGGCGGCAGCACGCTGCTCTATCGCCTCGCACAGACCGGAACGCTCCGCACCTACGTGAATGTTCCGCAAACCAATGCCAATTCCATACACGTTGGGCAGTCGGCGCGGCTGAGTGTTACCAATCTGCCGGGACGCTACTTCAACGGCACTGTGGCCCGCACAGCGAACGCGCTCGATCCCACCAGCCGCACGATGCTAGTGGAGGTGCAAGTGCCGAACACCGACGGCGCGCTGATGCCCGGGATGTACGCGCAGGTCGATCTCAGCAGTTCCCGCGCCAACGCCCCTTTGTTGATTCCTGGCGACGCCCTCATGAATCGTTCCGATGGCACGCAAGTCGCCATCGTCCGCCCAGATTCCACGGTGCATTTGCAGAAGATCGAAGTGAGCCGAGACTATGGTGACCGCATGGAAGTGATTCGGGGCCTTCAGGAAGGCGACCGCATCATCTCGAATCCCGGCGACAGCGCGCGCGAAGGCGTTAAGGTCGATGCGGTATTCGCCGAAAAGTAGTCGACGCTCTACGCCGTCTTCAGAATAACGGCGGTGATGTTATCCGGGCCGCCGTACTCGCGGGCCAATGCAATCAACTTTCGGCACTTGGCTTCAAGAGAGTCGTTGCCGGACAACACCTCGCTAATGCGGTCGTCGGGAGCCACTCCATGAAGGCCATCGCTGCATAGCAAAATCTGCGCGCCCGGCGATGGGCGGACGCTGTAGTGGTTCACCCGCAACTGTCCGGAAACGCCGATCGCCATAGTGAGCACATGGCGCATGGGGTGAATCTTCAGAGTTTCCTCGTCCAGCCCCAAGCGGCGTCCGACTTCATTCACCCAAGTCTGGTCTTCTGTAATTGGTTGCAGCTTGCCGTTCTCAAAAAGATACGCCCGGCTATCTCCGACACTGGCGATAAACAGGTCGTTGTCATTTTCGACCGCGGCTACCAACGTAGTGCCCATGCCTTCCATCGAGTGATCGGCGTCGGCTTCCTTCATCACCCGCTGATTCGCTTTGGCGAAGGCATCCAACAAATCGTCGGGCGAGGTAGGGGGTGGGACTGCCTGCAAGGTATCTCGAAGCGTCTCAACAGCCAGCCGCGACGCGTGTTCTCCCGCCTGGGCGCCACCCATGCCGTCCGCGACCACATACAATCCCGCTGAGGGCAGAAGGAGGAAGAAGTCCTCATTGTTCGTGCGGACACAGCCCGGGTCCGACGCTCCGAACGACTCAATCATGACTTACCGAATTATACATAGGTCAGGAGGTCACGGTCTTGCTGGATTCACCAATGCCTTCAATTGCAGATAGGCACGCTCTTCGTAGTTAGTCTTCAGCCGCTCCAGCGTTTCCAGGCGTGCGTCACTCAGCCGCGAGTTCTGCTTCTTCAGGCACAATCCCAGCATCAACGTCGCCGTGTCGTCGGCGGACTGGCGGTCAAGCACCGCGCGGAAACGGTCTGCCGCAGCCGCGAAATCGCCCTTCTTCCAAAGCGCGTAGCCGAGGTTGAAGATGTATACCGGGTCGTTCGGATCTCCCTCCAGCGCTTTACGGAACGAATCGACCGCCTGCGGCAGACTGCGCCGGTTTTGCGCCGCGCCCAGGTTATTGAAGACCTCGCTGAGCGGGACCGCATCGGCCACCGTCTGGAAAGCCTTCTGGGCTCCCGCGAAATCGCTGGATTGGAACAGCGCCAGCCCGAGCAGAAAGCTCGCTTCGCGAAAATGTAGGTCGTCGGGCGCGATCTTCAGCAGCCAATCCGCGGCTTGTTTGTACTCTTTGCGGTCGTAGTGCAGGCGCCCCAACTGGTAATTCGGATGTCCAAAACGCACATCCAGCCGCGCTGCTTGCAGGTAGAAGCGTTCCTGTTGTTCCGGAGTGCGGGCCAGCAGTCCCCGCACGTAATTCTCTTCCGCATCCAGACGAACCGGTTTGCGCAGCGCACGGAAATCGGATTCCGGAGGCGCTAGCCCCGGCGCTAGCAGCACCAGCGCACGCCACGCCAGGTGCGCTTCCAAAGTGGGCAGGTCTTCCAGATTGCCGGACTCGATAAACTCCGCGCTTTGACGGAACCGTTTGCGATCAAAGATATGGGCCGTGATTTTGAGAGACCCATCCGCGATACCGTGTGCGGCTGCCGGATCCGGCAGGAATTCGAAGGCTCCATAGACCACCTGCTCTGCGTCCAACGCCTCGCCGATTTTCAGCATGGAGGCCTGGGTCAAGATGCCCAGCGTGCGCAGATTCAACTGACGGTACGCTTCGGCGATTTCTTCGCGGGACAGTGTCACCGCACCGCGCGCGCCAATGGCATCGCGAACCGTCTCGGCGATGCTTTCGCCAATCCAGTCGAGCGAAGCCTGCGCGGGATTGATAACCGCCGTGCGGTTGGCAAAGGGGAGTACGGCTGCGGTATCGGCAAACAGACTCGCCTTGGCGATAAGCAATGTGAGTACGGCGAGCCGCATAGAATACATTCGCCTTCAGTTTAATGTACTGTCCTGCTTGCGCAGGATCCTGGTTGCTTCCGCAACGGTCTTCGCGTCGTCGCCGAAACCGGGCAGCCAGCAGATCTCCGCATCGCGCTGGAACCAAGTTCGTTGCCTCTTGGCGTACTGCCGTGTTTCGACGATGGTGGATTCGATGGCCTGCTGCAGTGTGATCGACCCGCTCAAGTGCAGCAGCGCCTGCTTGTAGCCGAGAGACTCGAAGGGTTTCTCGTTCCCCGTCGCGCCACGGGCGAGCAAGCCCCTGACCTCGTCGATCAAACCGCCGGCAAACATGGTGCGTGTACGCTCTTGCAGGCGCTTTTGCAGTGCGTCCCGGCCGGGATCGAGGCCTAATTTGATCACCGTGTACCCTTCGAGCGGTTCGGCTTCACGGAGCCTCGGCAGGGCTCGCCTGGTGAGCAGACGAACCTCTAGCGCGCGCATGGTCTTCTGCACATCGTTATAGTGGATGCGCGCGGCAGCGTTTCGCTCCAAGCGGCTGAGGATGCGATGCAAGCTTCCCGGCCGCGAACGTTCCCTGGTGAGCAACCTCGCCCGGATTTCCTCATCCCGTTCCGGAAGGGCGGGGAGGCCGTCCAAGAGCGCACTGAGGTAGAATCCGGTGCCCCCCACAATGATCGGCAGCCGGCCGCGGGATGAGATTTCGGCGATGACTCGGCGCGCTTCCCGAGCGTATTCCCCCGCAGAGTAACCTTCTTGCGCGGAAAGGACGTCGAACAAGTGATGCGGTATGCCGCGCCGGTCTTTAGGAAGCGTTTTTGCCGTTCCGATATCGAACTCCCGATAAAGTTGCAGGGAGTCGCAGTTGACGATTTCGCCGCCAAAGGTTTGCGCCAAACACAGGGCCAAAGTGCTCTTGCCTGAGCCTGTGGGTCCAACGATGGCCAGCAGCGGCATCATAGGTATACTATAAATGGCAGCAAGAATAGTTCATGCCGGCGAAGGTGGCTTAATGCGCAAAGCTCTGCTTATCACCGCGTTTGGGAGTGTGATTGGAAGTAGGATTGTTTGGGCGCAAGCGCCGGCCGGCGGCTCGCCTCCCAAAGTCGACAAAGCTTCCTCCTATTATCATTACGCCTTGGCCCATATGTACGCGGAACAGGCCAGCATGTACGGCAACCGCGGCGATTACGTCAACAAAGCGATCGACAACTACAAAGAAGCCATCAAGGCGGACCCCACTGCCGCCATGTTGAGCGAGGAACTCTCCGATCTTTATGTGCAGTCGGGGCGTCTTCGTGAGGCTCAGGCCGACGCTGAAGAAGTACTGAGGCAGAATCCCAACGATTTGAACGCGCACCGGTTGTTGGCGCGCATCTTTACGCGGCTGGTGGGTGATGGGCGCTCCGGAAAAGTGGACGAAGGCATGCTTCGCCGCGCCACTGAGCAATACCAGAAAATCACGCAGTTGGCGCCCAAGGATATACCGGCTTGGCTAATGCTGGCGCGCCTCCAAAAAGCCGCCGACAATTCGGTGGATTCGCAAAAGTCCTACCAAAAGGTTCTCGACATCGAGCCGGACAACGAAGACGCACTCACCGGACTGGCGCTGGTTTACTCCGACCTTGGGGACACCCGCAAAGCAGCCGAGTTACTGAAGATATTGGCTGAGAAAAATCCTTCGGCGCGTAGCCTGACCGCGCTCGCCGCCGCTTACGAGCAGATGCGAGATTTCAAAGGGGCTGCGGGCGTTTTGCGCAAGTTGCTCGAAACCAATCCTCCCAACGAACGCGAAGTGAAGCGCAACTTGGCACAGGACCTAATGCTGTCGCAGGATTACACGGGTTCGCTGGAGATCTATAACTCTCTAGTGGCGGACGATCCAGCGGACGCTCAATCTTATCTGCGGATGTCGCAGATCTACCGCCAGCTCCGCGACTTCCCCAAGGCACGTACCGCCAGCGATAAAGCTAAGGCTATCGAGCCGAATTCAATTGAGATTCGTTATAACGAAGTCAATATCCTCGAAGCTGAAGATCGCACTACAGAGGCCACCCAGACGCTGAAGGACATCCTCGATAGCACAGCCAAGAAAAGTTATAACCAGGCCGAACGCGCGAATCGCGTGGCGCTGCTGGAACGGCTGGCGGGGCTGTACCGTTCGGTGGAACAAACTGATCTGGCCATTGATGCCTACCGTCAGATGGCTGACGTAGATCCAACGCTGGGGCCCCGTTCAGCCGCGCAAACTATCGATGCGTTTCGCTCCGCTAAGGACTTCTCCAAGGCCCAACAAGAGGCGGATGCGGCCGCGAAAAAGTGGCCCGACGATCGCATGCTCCGTATCACCCGGGCCTCGCTGCTGGCAGAGCTGGGGAAAGTGGACGAGGCCGCCGCGGATCTCAAGAGGCTGATGGGCGGGAAGGAGGATCGCGATCTCTATATCTCGCTCGCAAGCACCTACGAAAAGGGTCAGCGCTGGGACGACATGGGCAAGGCGCTCAACGCAGCTGAGAGACTATCCGATTCGCCTGAGGACAAAGAAGGCGTCTGGTTCATGCGCGGGGCGATGTTGGAGCGCATGAAGAAGCTGGACGCGGCCGAAGTCGAGTTTCGCAAGGTGCTCAAGGCCAATCCGGAGAGCGCCGGCGCGATGAACTACATCGGTTACATGCTGGCCGATGCCAACCTGCGTTTAGACGAGTCGCTCGAACTCATTACCAAGGCGCTGGGCCTCGAGCCCGGCAATGGCGCCTATCTTGACAGTCTGGGATGGGTGCAATTCCGCATGGGGCGCTTGGAGGAAGCGGAAAAGAATCTGCGCAGGGCCTTGGAAAAGACTCCGCGCGATCCTACCGTGCACGATCACATGGCGGATGTGCTCATGAAGCAATCCAAAGTCAGGGAAGCCGTCGCGCAGTGGGAAACTTCGCTCAAAGAGTGGGAAACCAGTTCGCCAGCGGATATGCAGCCCGATGAGATCGCCAAAGTAAAAAGCAAGCTCGAGGCGGCAAAGGTGCGTTTGGCCCGCGAAGTCCGCTAACCCGTTGCACATGCGCGCCGCTCTTCTTGCGATTTTGCTTTCGCTTGCGCCTGGTGTGCGCGCGCAAGTGCCCGTCCGCCCGCCCGCCGCAACATCGGGCCCCCCCAAGCTAATTCTTGCCATTGTCATCGATCAATTTCGTTATGACTACCTGACGCGGTTTCGCGCGGAGTACACCGGTGGATTGAAGCGCATGCTGGAACAAGGCGCGGATTTCACCAACTCGCACTATCGCCATTACCAGACAGTCACGGCAGCCGGGCATTCCACTTTCCTAACTGGCAGCACCCCGGCCATGACGGGAATCGTCGGCAACGAATGGTGGGACCGTGAAACCGGGGCGGCGGTTACCAGCGTTTCAGATACCAGCACCACTCTTCTCGGCGGCAAGGGAATAGGTTCCTCGCCGCGCAGGTTGTTGCAATCCACGCTTGGCGACGAACTCAAGGCTTCCGGCAAGGGCGGCAAGGTGATCGGGATCTCCATTAAGGACCGCGGTTCGATCTTGCCCTCCGGCCACACGGCCGACGCAGCATATTGGTTCGACAACGTCTCCGGCAATTTCGTCAGTAGTACCTACTATTTTAATGCTCTGCCCGCTTGGGTCGCCGAGACGAACAGCCACCATCCCGCCGACAAGTACAAAGGTCTCCAGTGGATGAACCACAAGATGCCCACCGAAGGCAGAACACTCTACTCGGAGATGGAGGCCACTCCTTACGGCAATGAACTGATCCAGCAGTTCGCACTCCGCGCGCTGGGAGCCGAAAAGCTCGGCACCACCGCCAACAGAACCGATCTGCTGACCGTGAGTTACTCCGCCAATGACTATGTGGGCCACCGCTATGGCCCGGATTCCCAAGAAGTTCACGATATGGCGGTGCGCGTGGATAAGCTCATCGGCGACTTGCTCCATGCCGCCGAAGCGCAGGCCGGCGCGGGCAACGTTCTCGCCGTGCTGACAGCGGATCACGGAGTCGCACCTCTTCCCGAGCTGAACGTGACGCGCAAGATGCCCGGGGGGCGTTTGGATGTTGCGCAAATGCGGGCTCAGGTAGAAGCCCAGCTCGATGAGGAATTCGGCGGATCGGGGTGGGTGTTGCACTCCTCGGAAGCGGGTGTCTATTTGGATCACCGATCGGGAGTGGATCCGGCAGCAGTAGAAGCCGTGGCGGCCAACACCTTGCGCGGAATCCCGCACGTTGCGCGCGTCTACACGCGTACCCAGTTGATCAACGACCAAGTGCAGTCCGACAACGTGGGGACCCTTCTGCGAAACGGATTTAATGCGGAGCGCTCGGGTAGCGTGCTCTTGATTATGGAGCCCTATTGGGTCTATGGAGCCACCGGAGCCGGGCACGGATCGCCCTACGACTACGATTCCCACGTGCCCATGCTATTCCTGGGCGCGCGAGTTAAGTCCGGCCGTTACAACGCCAACGTGGCGCCCAATGACATCGCTCCTACGCTCGCCACCATTCTGGAAATCGAAACGCCCAGCGGCAACGTGGGCCGTGTACTCACGGAAATGCTGAAGTAGCTGGCAAGCCTGTCGCGCATGCAGGAGCCCATCGCAACCGTTGGTGAACTTTACATTTATCCGGTTAAGTCCATGATTTCGGGCCAACTTCTATATGGAGCCCGCGTCTGGCAAGGCGTTCGAAGAGGAGAACTGGACGGCTTGTATACCCGCTATCGGCGGCGAGGTCCTCGCCGGCGTGACGCAGCGCGACAACCGGTGTATGATGATCAACCTGAATCCGCAGACTGGCGAGCAGAACCCCATGGTGCTGAAGACCGTCGTACAGAAACATCAGGGGCAAGCGGGTTTGTACTTGAATGTGATCCGCCCTGGTGTTATCCGGCTAGGCGACGCCATCCATGTGGTTGCGAAACTATAAGCTAAACTCGTCCCATCCTGCTGGGGCTGCTAGAATAAGCTTAAAAAGGAGTCCGCTCAACCCATGGTGAGATTCGCGTTACAATCCGCGTTCTTGCGCACGCTGCTCGTGTGCGCCGCTGCCGCTCTTTCCCCCGCTACCGCCTCCGCGCAGTTGAAGGTAGGGATCGTCAATTTTCAGCAGGCCGTTCTGGGAACTTCCGAGATGAAAAAGGCGTCTAATGACTTGCTGGCTAAGTACAAGCCGCAGCAGGATGAATTGGAAAAGCTGCAAAAAGAACTGTCGGAGATCCAGGTGAAACTGCAGGATCCTAAGACTCCGCCGGCGCTAGCCGCGGATTTGCAGGCAGACGGACAGCGCAAGCAGCGCGACGCCAAGCGCATTACCGAAGATGTGCAGGGCGATGCCGAAAAAGACCGCAACGATATTCTGCAGCGCGGCACCCAGCGCATGACGGAAGTAGTGAAGAAGCTGGCGGATGAGAAAGGGTTGGATGTAGTAGTGGATTCAGCCAATATCGTCTTCTTCAAGCCGGCCCTCGAAATCACGCAAGAAGCGATCGCCGCCTACGATAAAACTTATCCGGTGAAATAGCCTCATGGCAGGATACCTGGATGAATACGGAGTAACCGACGCCCGGCGCGAGCGGCTCCGCAAGCGCATCATCATCTGGGGCTTGCTCGCGGTGATCCTGGGCACCTCTGCGTTTTTCTATTTCCGCAACTGGGGTGAAGAGCGGACTATCGACCGCTTTGTTGCCTTGCTCCAGCAGCAGAAGTATCAGGAAGCCTACCAGTTATGGCAGACCCCGGAAAGCGCCAAGTTCTATCCGCCTGAAAAGTTCGCGGAGGATTGGGGGCCGTCCGGCGCCTACAAGAACGTCGCCGCACTCAAGGTACGCGAAGTGGATTCCTGTGATGCGGGAGTCGTCTTCGACATTGCTTACCCGGGCTCAGAGGACTTCGGCTTGTGGGTAGAGCGCAAGACCAAAATCATCAGCTTCGCCCCGTGGCCGCGCTGTCCCGGACGCCATCTGCAAATCTGGCAGTTTCTGAAGTCGCGATTCGGCGGCGGAAGTTAGCCGCTGGCGGTTCTACGCGATCATCACTTTGCGCGGGAACTGCCCGTTGTCTTCGAGGAACGTCTTTTTCCGCTTGTTAAGATCGGCCGCGGTTGGCTGCACCGCGCCGGTTATATCGATGGCGCGTGAGACCAGCGTGTGTTCACCCGGTGTCGCGCCTTCCCAGCGGTAAGTGAAAAGCTTCCAGGAATACTGAGTATTGGCTGGATCCAAAGTCGCCTTCTGCCAGGGGCCGTTGTCGATCTGGACTTCGACCGACTTCAAAGGAGTCCCGTCATTGAGTGCGAATCCAAGAATCTGGTGCGCGCCCGCGGTTTTTCTCACGCGTGCGATCACGGATTTCAACTGCATGTGGGTGACCTCGGTCTCCACCCATTGCGTTTGCGGATCGTTATCTTCTCCGGTTCCGCCAACGCCGCGCAGCGTCCGGTACCAGCGGGCCTGGTAGTTGCCGGCGTAGCGGTCGTCCTGCAGATGCACTTCAGAGAGCCATTTTACATTCGACACGCCATACCAGCCTGGCATGATCAAGCGCACGGGAAATCCTTGATTGAGCGTGAGCGGCTCGCCATTGAGGGCGTAAGCGATCAGGGGTTCAGGTTTCATGGCGTGTTCCACGGTAATGCTGCGGCCAAACTGCTGCTCAAGTTTGAAAGTGTTCTGGCGGAACACGATTTCCACAGGTCCATGATCCGCGCCGAAGAATACCACCTCGCGCGCTTTCGGATTGACTCCGAGCTGTTTCAGAACCGCGCTCAGGCGGACACCGGTAAAGCGCGCACACGAAGACAGGCCTTGCACGGAACGGGGGCTATTGCCGGAGCACTCAAAGCCGTTGACAAGATCCACGGATTTCATGGCGCGCAGATCCGCTAGCGAGAATTCCGTCGGCTTGTTCACCATGCCGCTGAACTTCAAACGGTACGCGGCCGGATCGAGTTGCGGTTTGGGGAAGTGCTGCGTAGTAAAGAACTGATCTTTGGGCGTGAACATGCCGTCGATCTTGCGGATATCCAGCAGGCGGTTCGGCGCGTTGGGGACGCTGGGATTGAAGGTCGCGGGAATATCCGTGAACGGCACATCCGTATCGCCTTGCGCTAATGCGGGCGTGGCCCAATCGGGAACAAAAGCCAGCAGACTGCTGGCTGCTAGCCCTCGTCTGAGGGTCTCTCTACGAGTAATCGGCGTCGGCATGGTGGATCTCCCTTCAACGTTCCAGAAACTCTTGCTTATTCGAGTATTGTAGACCTATTTACGCAATCCTGCCAGAAACCGTCGCGGACCCCAGCGGATTGTTTCGCGAGTTGCCCATACCAGATGGCGTATTCGCTGAGGCACTACAACCGCGCACATGTTGTAGATGTGCGAGCGCTCACGCGCGAGGATGCTGGCCAAACGCGAAAGGGACGAACGCGTGTCTAGCACTAAAGAATCGCAGCCGGCCAACAGATAGAGATCGGTCAATGCTTCCATGCCATTCACGGTCTTATCCGGACATTCCATGCTTTCATGCAGCTTATGGTTCCCCGTTGGGTACCACTTCGGGGCGGTAAGCAGACCTGGAATAGCTTGTGCGAAAGAGTTCTCAACCGCCTGACTGTCGGTAGCGAGAAAGACTTGCATTCCCGGGTGCTGGGAACGCAGCTCGTCCACCTTGCTGCGTATTGCATCGACATTGGTCTTCTTATCGGTGTAGCGAACGTGCACTCCCAGCGTAGGACCCGACGGCCAACTGCTCCGCAGCAAACGGACTCGTTCACCAATCGAGGGCTGCAATTCCAGATGCTCGCTCATCAGCTCCCGCAAAATGGTATCCGTATTGAGGTTTCGCAGGCGGCTGAATTCTCCACGGAAATGGACACGCATTTGATCGATCAGCGGAAAGTATCCCCATATGACCAGAAGGTCCTGGCTGTAGTCGGTCCGCGATAAGTCAACAGAGAACCTCTTCCACAGAAAAGGATCGTCGCGCAAGGCTGGCATGTATTCCGTGGCAAGCGAAATAGCCCGCTCGTGCAGGTGGCCGCGCCAAATCTCAGGTTCCACCGAGTCGGTATCAGGGATGCTATCGGCCGGGCTGAACAGATTGCTTTTGTAGAAATGATGGATCGCGTTTGAGCCATTGCTGGAGTACGACCCATCGCTCCAATCGACCAGCAATTGCCGCCGGGTGAGGCGCGCATACAGGATCGCGTTCAGAAGAGAGAAAATCCGATTCCCAAGACCGGCTGCACCTTTGACGAGCAGGTATTTGGGACCCGGCATGAATTTTCGATTATACCGATGCCTGCTCGCCGCTCAATACGTTGAAGCACGCCAATGGCCGTCTAGCGTCGTCGTCCGGTCAAGCGCAGCAAGCTCAGGAATAGATTGATGAAATCCAGATACAGCGTCAGAGCGCCAAAGATCGCGGTCTTGCGTCCGGCGTCTGTACCCTGATTGCCCGGGACATTCATCGCCTTGATCTTTTGCGTATCGTAAGCGGTGAGCCCGGCGAATACGATGATGCCCACGACGGAGAATAGGAAACTGCCAGCCCCGCCCATGAGCGACGGGAAGAACATAGAGAGCAGGCCGAAGCCAATCATCCCGAACAAGCCCATCATGCAGAAGGAGCCGACCGGGCCGAGGTCGCGCTTCGTGAAATAACCAACGCCGCTGAGTCCTGCAAAAGCGAACGCCGTTACGCCGAAAACCTGCGCAATACTGGAGCCAGTGTAAGCCAGAAAGATGCTGGATAGCGTAAGGCCTGTCAATCCCGCATATACAAAATAGATGAGGGTCGCGGTGGCGCCGCTAATCCGGTTGATCAGCCAGGAGAGCGCGGCGACGGCGCCCAATTGGGCGATGATTAAGGCCCAGAACAGCAGATGGTTGCCGAAAATCGCCTGTACCATCGCCGGATTGCCCGCTACGTTCCAGGCCACGGCGCCGGTGAGGCAAAGTCCGCCGGTCATCCAGCCGTATACGCCGCTCATGAACCGGGCATTCTCCGCGGCCATGGAAGCGGACCCGAATGCCTGGTCGCCCAGCCGCCGGGTGCCGAGCGGATCGCTTATAGTCGGGTTTCGAACGGGATGTTGTTCCATGCCCCAACTGTAATTCGTGGATGGGCGGGAGTCAATTACCGGACGGCCTAGCTAAGCCAGTATCTTCGTCAGATTCTCGAAGGACACTCTGGCGGCCGCGATGGAATCGCCCCACGTCGGGGCGTTGGAACAGTTGCGATGTGGTCCCTTCTGTTGCTGGCTATCTTTGTTTGGCCTGG
>CAZDGT010000428.1:0-3212 GCA_964504905.1 uncultured Bordetella sp.
CCGGTGATGCCAGGCATCATCCAGTCCAGAATGGCGATCTTGGGGGCATCGGGCGCCTCCAAAACACGCCAAGCTTCGTTGCCATCGCAGGCCACCACCACTTCGTAGCCCCAGCGGCGCAAAGTTGCATCCAGCAGATGCCGCGAAACAATGCTGTCATCCGCGATCAGTATTCTCATGCACTAAATCTAATTATACGAGCGAGTTGATCCTGCGCCCCTTCTACTCTATCGGCGGGAAGGGCGCCCTTGCCGAGATTCCTGGTAGGCTAAAACTATGCCGGAGGCGGCCACTCGTTCTCTCCTGGTGCTGCGCCACGAGCCGTTTGAGCACCTCGGCTATTTTGCCGAAATCCTCCACGATCATAATATTTCTTTTAGTTATAAAGACTTAGGTGATACTTCGGACCTCTGCGGCTACTGCGGGTTGATCGTGATGGGAGGGCCGCAATCAGCCAATGACGCTGCCTTATCGGCCGAGATCCATTTCATTCAGCAGGCGATCGAAGGAAATACTCCGGTGCTTGGAATCTGCCTTGGCTCCCAGCTGATCGCCAAAGCACTGGGCGCCCAGGTTTATCAAAATCGCGAAAAAGAGATCGGCTGGGCCCCGGTTTATTTCACGGGCGCCGCCGATGCCGATCCGTTATTCGGGGGCCTTCCATCGCCTACAACGTTCTTTCACTGGCACGGCGAAACTTTCACGCAGCCTCCCGGCACCCAGGCGCTGGCTTACTCCGACAAATGCCGCCAGCAGGCCTTCCGCTATCGCCATTCCGTTTATGGCATCCAATTCCATCCGGAAATTACTCCGGAGATGATTCTCGACTGGTCGTCGCAGCCGGTCAACTGCGGAGACACGAGTACGCTCGACGCTCCGATTGATCCTCACGCTGCGGACACGGCCCCGCTGGCCCGTCATATTCTTGAAGGCTGGCTCGGCACCTTCTAGAGAAATTTCAACTTGCCATGGACTCGCCGGGCGCTCGACCGGACATGAGGCTCACGCCGGCGCCGCCGAGCCTCTCGTTCGCGAGCTCGCGGTAACGGTAGGCGACGGTGCTGGAACTGTCCGCTATTTCGGATTCGGTGAGGTAACGCAGGGGCGCTGACGGCGGGATGCGCTGCACGACCTGCGCTAGCCCGCTAATCATCGCGCGCTCAGCGGATGTCATCGATCTATTGAGCAAGGCTCCGCGTCCCTCGACCATCACAAAGGGCCGCTCGCGGTAGGCATCCCATTCGCCGCGGGAATAGGGGCAAGCCACGGCGCGAAACAGATCTGGGGTACTCGATTTCGAAAAAATGGCCTGACAGGGATACAACAGTCCTCTGGAAAGGGCGGCTTGCGAAACGCCGTCGGTACCGAGCGCATGAATTGCATCATCGTCGGGCAACTCCCACGGCGAATCTTCGCAGAGCTCGGCCAGCGCCGTGTAATCCGCGGGGTGAGCCTGCCGCGGACGAATGGCAAGCCGGCGCTCCACTTCGCTGAGGAGGTCCGCAACTGCTTCGCAACTCTCCCCGGCAATCACCAAGCCGTGGTTGCCGAGAACGAATATGCTGGCATCGCCCGCCGCGAGGGCGCGGCAGATCTCTCGCGACAACGGCAGACCGGACGCCACGTACGGAATCCATTGCCAGCGCAGGCCCTCCAGGCGCTCTTGCAAAAGCGTCCGGGCATCGCTCCGGACTGCCCAGGCAATCGTATTGACGCAATGTACGTGAAGCGCCACGCGGTCCGGCAGCACGGCATGCATAGCCGTTTCAAGCGACGCGCCGGGGTAGCGGTCCGCCGGATCGATGCCCCGTTGTAGGCATTCCGTATGCAAGGACTTGAGGTTGAGAGGGATCAGTATGTCATTCTGCAAAGCGTCCGCCATCCACTTTCCCGAGGCCTTGATCCACAACACGCCATCCAACTTTATCGAGGTGTTGCCGGTACTTGCCTGTGTAAGCAGCGGATCGCTTCCTACTCGTTCGGTTAGCTCCAGCAGCGTTTGAAACTCACGCTGGCCGGAAACGGGAGAGTCCCTTCTCATACATTCCTCCGGCTTCTTTTCTCAACCCAACACGCGCAGCGGCTCGTCGACCGAGGGCGGCTCGGGTTTAGAGCGGCCTTGCCCGATCTTGATGGAAGCCTTGAAAATCGCTCCGACTGGGATGAACCCGGCCAGTCGATGCGCGGCCACCGCCGCCAGTCCCATGGAGGCGATACATCCGCACGAACTGCAGTCGGGGTCGCCGCCAAATTGACAGGGCACGATCTTGGTTTTCAAATCCGCCGATAGCGTTTGCGTGGTGAGCGCAAAGACGCAATCCTTGGGACTCGAAGGAGGTGCGGCAAACTGACGGATCATGCCCTCCGGCATGTCCAGCTTGGGGAACTCGCGCCGCAGCGCCAGCATGTCCGCAATCGCCTGGGCCCGCTCCTGCGGAGAGAGCATCTCCGGCAGTTGATCGCCACGCTGCGGGGTGAACAAACTGAACCATACTTTGCGGATTTCCGGCCGGGGAGTCCAGAATTCCAAAAATTCCCGTAAATAACCCGGCCGCTTCATCATTTGGCCGGTAATCGTGCAATGGATGGTAATATTCTGATTCGCGATATTTTTTAGGATGCGATCGTAAGTTGCCGGCGCCCGCCGTACATCGTGCTCGGGCCGCAATCCATCGATCGACACGACAACGTTCATATGCGGCAGTGTCGCCCAACTTTCAGCCATGGGCCGGAAAGCGCTGGTGACCACCTGCACGTGGATTCCTCTTGCCAATAGCAGCGGAATCATGGTTTCCAGTTCGCGATAGCGAACCAGCGGATCGCCGCCCACTATGGAAAGGTGCAAAGGCCGGATACGGTCGACCAAGGCGAGAACTCCATCAATCAGCTCTTGGCCCTTGCGGTCAGCCAGGCTGCGCAGAGTCGCGCCGCCCCCCAGATGTGCATCGTCATAGGCGTAGCATCCAGGGCATTGCAACGGACACTCCCGGGTAATCTCAATCGACAGCGAGGGCGGCTCACCTTTAAGTATCTTGCCCCATGCGCGTACTACTTCTGAAGTCTTCACAGCGATCTTCTCCCCCTAATGGGTTTGCCCTTTGCGAAAAAACCGGTGTTCCGGAGTATTTCCGCAGTCTTAAGCGTAGATACGGAAAGACGCCGGAGGCGACGGGTCGCCTGCGGATCTTGTCAATGCAACGTCATCGCAATGA
>CAZDGT010000429.1:0-5726 GCA_964504905.1 uncultured Bordetella sp.
TTTAGTATTGACATAAGTCCTGTTGACTCATTAGCATCCCTAACCGGGCGTGACGCGATTTGTGGGTTCTCAGGCAAAAGACGAAACTGTGATGCGCTGGGTTTTGTTGACTCATCGCCGCGCAAAAAGCCAGGCGCAACCAGGGATTTCAGGTTCCCCCCCAACGATGGAGCAAGACTTCAGGAGTCTTTTTTAAAAAGGGTCTGCTTATGAATCGAGCAAACAATCCTCTCGGACTGGAGGCAGGGTGCGTGTGGTCCACAAAAGCTATTTTTGGGATGCTCGGGCTTTTTATGCTGGCTGCTTTTCCAGTGGTGGGGGCGCCGCCACACCTGGTGCCCCTGCAGCAAGGCAAATGGCCGGCGGCCACACGCGGTACAGCATACGGCATAAAGTTAATCGGAAATCTCGCATATCTTGCTGGCGGCACCGGCGGACTGATGGTGATTGACGTGACCAATCCAGCAAGTTGTGTGCGCGTGGGCGGTTACGACACGGCTGGGTCTGCTCAAGACCTGACCGTATCTGGCGGAATTGCGTTCGTGGCGGATGGGCAGGGGGGCTTGCAGGTCATCGACATTAGCAATCCGGCGGACTGTCATCGCCTCGGAGGATACGACACCAGCGGTTACGCGAACTCAGTGGTGGTGGCGGGGGCCTATGCCTACGTGGCGGACGGAGCATCCGGGTTGCAGGTGATTGATGTAAGCACTCCGACGAACTGTGTGCGCGTGGGCGGGTATGATACGTCCGGGAATGCCATCGGGGTGACGGTGGTGGGGAACCTCGCATACGTCGGGGACTACTCGGCGGGTTTGCAGATAATTGATGTGAGCAACCCAACAAACTGCGTGCGCCTGGGTGGATACAACACGGGCGGGTGGGTTTACGGAGTGGTGGTGGCAGGCAATTATGCTTACTTGTCGGATTGGATATTGGGTTTGCATGTAATCGATGTGAGCAATCCGACAAACTGCGTGCGGTTGGGTGGCTACGACACCCCCGGCGCCGGAGCGGACCTGGCCGTTGCTGGGAACCTCGCGTACATATCGGACTACTCCGGTGGACTTCAGATCATTGATGTGAGCGATCCGGCTAATTGCGTGCGCATAGGGGGGCTTGGTTTTGGGGGAAATGCCTCGGGCGTGGCGGTGGGAGGCAATTACGCCTTCGTGGCCGTTGACAGCCTGGGGCTGCGCGTGGTCAATACAAGCGATCCCGCGAACTGCGTGCTGGTGGGTGGTTATGACACAAGTGGAGTGGCGCGTGGGGTGGTGGCGAGTGGCAACTACGCTTATTTGGCGGACCAGGAGGCAGGACTGCAAATAATTGACACGTACGATCCGGGTGAATGCCGATGGGTGGGCGGATATGACACAACTGGTAGCGCCAACGGGGTGGCCGTGTTTGGGAATTACGCTTTCGTTGCCGATGGCACCGCGGGAATGCACGTGATTGATATCCACGAGCCTGGCAATTGTTTTCGGGTGGGTGGCTATGATACCACCGGGATCGCGAATGCGGTGGCAGTAAAGACGAATTTTGCCTTTATTGCCGACGGCGCGGCGGGATTGCAGGCGATTAATATCAGCGACCCGGCGAATTGTGTCCGCGTCGGAGGATATGACACCACTGGGACGGCTGTGGGCGTGGCGGTCTCCGGGAATTACGCCTACGTGGCGGATAGTTCCGCTGGGTTGCAGGTGATCAATATAAGCAATCCCACAAATTGTGTACGCCAGGGAGGTTATGATACGAGCGGCACGGCCTACGACGTGGCGGTAAAGGGAAATTTCGCTTACGTGGCGGACGGCCCGGCAGGTTTGCAAGTGATCAACGTGAGCAATCCCGCGAGCTGTGTCCGCGTCGGGGGATTTGACACGGCTGGCACTGCGCATGGGGTTGCGATTAACGGCAACCGTGTTTGGGTGGCAGATTCGCTTGCCGGTTTGCAGTTGATCGACATCACCAACCCGACAAATTGCCTGTGGCTCGCAAGCATCCCTACCAGCGGTTCAGCCGCAGCGGTGGCCGTCGCCGGTGATCGGATTTACGCAGCCGAAGTGGAGCGGGGGATTGAGGTGCTGTGCTCTGTACCCAACCTGCAGTATATGCTGCGGGTTGAGGACGGAACGCCGGGGCTTCCCTACATCATTGAAGCCGCCACAAATCTCGCAACATCTCCAACCTGGACGCCGATCTTCACGAATAACCTGGTGGCGCCACCATTCGACTTTGCCGATCTGGATGTCCAATTCTCATTGCATCCCCGCAAGTATTACCGAGTATTCCAGCATTGATTGCTTCCGCATCCGGATGAAGGCACTTTAATTGGACTTCACTGCTTTCGCCCTTCGTCCACTTCGAAGTAATCGGCCATCGTCATGATGTCGTCGCGGTCGGCGAGGCCGCTGTGCGCCTTGAACTGCTTTAGTTTGTGCTGGGCGACGTCCCGCCAGCCGAGACGGGTGATGAACTGGTTCCAGATCCAGATGTCCGTTTCGTTCAGTCGGCGTCCATTGGCAAAGCACCATTCCAGGATTTCTTCATCGCTGCCGCCCGCCAGCACCCGTTCCCTGAGCGCCGCGTAGTTGACGCGCAGGAACTCGGTGCAAAAACCGTCCGCGCCCTTGCCGAGGTTTTCGTGAAAATCCGGACGGAGTTCGTTTTTGGCGAACAGCCGGATCTTGCTGAGCATGCGGGGGAAATAGGCCACCCCACTGGTTTTGTCGTACGCGCTGCGCGGAGTTGCAGTCATGAGTTGAGAGTAAACAAAGCACAAAAGCCACGGATGTCCATGGTCCAATGGTGGTACCTGGCTGTCATGGACTGGCGCGGAAATTCTGTTACTGTAGGCGCGGTGAGCGTTACCACAGACAAACAGAGTCAGTCGACTGCCGCTGGCATCGCGCCTTCCCCGGCGCATTCACGCCTGGGCATTTGGTACGGTTTGTCTTGCTACCTCTTTTGGGGTTTCATCCCGCTGTATTTTCGCGCGCTCTCGGAGGTCTCTCCGTGGGTCATCCTCTGCCATCGCATTTTGTGGTCATCGATATTTCTGGCCGTGGTGGTGACCGTTCGCCGGGAATGGAAATTCATCCGGCCGGTCCTGGGCGTGCGTCGAAATGTGGTGCTATTGCTGGCGGGCTCATTGCTGATTGCGGCCAACTGGCTGATCTTCATCTACGCCGTCGCCACGCATCAGGTCTTTCAAGCGAGCTTTGGATACTTCGTCAACCCGGTGTTCTCCATTGCGCTGGGGATGATTTTTCTGGGCGAACGCTTGCGAGGCTGGCAATGGGTGGCGGTCTTCATCGCGCTGGTGGCGGTCGGCAACCTGGCCATGCGCGAACCGCATCTGCCGTGGATCGCGATCGGCCTGGCGTGCAGTTTTGGTTGTTACGGTCTGGTGCGCAAAAAAGTGAACATCAATTCCCTGCACGGATTGCTGGTGGAGACGCTGTTCCTGGTTCCGGTGGCGCTGATTGCGCTCATCGTGCTGCACCCGGGAAAAGTCTCGCCCCTTACTCTCGTGCTGCTTCCGTTGTCCGGGGTGGTAACCGCCGTGCCGCTGCTGATGTTTGGCGTGGCGCTGCGCCTGTTGAAGCTTTCGACCATGGGCTTCCTGCAATACGTCGGACCCACCTTCCAATTCCTCGTGGCGCTCGTGATTTTTCGCGAGCCTCTGGATACGGGGAAGCTGGCCAGCTTCGTCCTCACCTGGATCGCCATCGCCGTGTACGTCGCTGACTCGGTGCTGACCCGCCAGCCGGCGCCGGTCGCGGACGAGCCCGATTAATTGCGGTTGAACGGAAACGGTCCGCGCGAGTCAAAGGATGCAAATATTCTGTGGGAGTTCCTTTGAGAAGATATCTGGCGCACGGTTTTGGGCTCGCGATGGTCGCGGCGTTTGCGTCCGGTTGCATCACGCCGGACCAGGTTTCGAAGCGCATCGCCACCGCGCCCAACGTGCGGAATCCGCCGTCGCTGAAATCCACCGATGCCTGGATCGACGTGCTGCACTTCAAAACCAATCCGTTTTGCCCTCTCAATATTCCCGTGGGCCCGCCCGATGCCGTTCTATCGGTTTGGGAACTGCCAGCCGCGGACTATCACATGGATCTGGTATCCAAGATTGTTTCGCGGACAAATGGCCCCGACCTGTTCACGTTGAGTATGATCCCCCGGCCGGGGTCCGACCCGAGCCCGCTGCCGGAACGTGGCACCATCATTCTGCTTCATGGCTACGCGCTGCAAAAAGAGACGATGATTCCCTGGGCGTTTGTGCTGGCCAAGGCGGGTTACCGGATCGTGTTGGTGGACGTGCGCGGTCATGGGCGTTCCACGGGCGAAACGTTCTATGCCGGAAAATATGAGGCCGCGGATCTGGTGCAGATGCTGGATTACGTGCAAGCGCGGCGGGGGCATGAAGGCGCGATTGGAGTCCTCGGACTCTCGTTAGGCGCCGACCTGGGCTTGCTTTGGGCCGCGCGCGATCCGCGCATTCAGACGGTTGTTGCCATCGCGCCGTATAATCATCCCGATGAGGCTCTGGTCCGGTTTGCCAAGGCGATGAAGATTCCGATTGGCGAGCGCACTCTTCGCGCGGGCACCAGCGTTGCAGCGTCGAAGCTCGATTTGAATTGGTCCGAGCTTTCCGGCGAATATGCGGTGAAGCATCTTACGCAGCCGGTGTTATTCATCGGCGCCGGCAGAGACACCATCAGCCGGCCCGAGGATCTTAAAATCCTTGAGGAAATCGCGCCCAAGGGTTCAAGCCGGATCATGGTTCCGGAAGCCAACCACTTTGCGCTCGGCTTTTGCTTTCATCGGATTGAGGCGCCGGTGACAAATTGGTTTCAGGCGCATCTGGTGGAGCCCGCGGGCATCAAGCAGGTGGAACAGGCTCGGCCTGAGGAGCCGGTTGCGCGCCGCTGACGCGCGATTGGATCCCGGGGTCCACCATCTTAAAATTGTGGGAGTCGAGGTGACGAGACTCTGATCTCCACAAGCGTAATGTGATCCCGCGGATGTTTGAGCCTCGTTACCTCGGCTCCTACAAATAAGATATTATTTTCCCCGCCGTTCGCTCACCCACTTCATCGCCTTGTCGGCGAGTTTATCGAACGCGGTGACGCACATCTCAAGATGTTCTTCCCTGGTGTCTTCGATTTTGTTGTGGCTGATGCCGTGCAGGCTTTGGACAAACATCATCACCGTGGGCACACCCGCTCGCGAGACCTCGGCGGCGTCGTGCAACGGTCCGGACGGCATGCGATGCGTTTTGCCGCTCGTCTCTGTGATGGCGTCGGAGCACATCTGGATGAGATCCGGATTGAACAGGATCGGCTCGATCTGCCAGATGCGTTCCCATGAAACCTGCACATTCCCTTCCTTCGCAAAGCGTTCGCTCGCCTCTTTGGCCTCCTTAAACATGCGCGCCAGCGCAGCGGCGTCCAGATGCCGCTGGTCGAGCGTAATCCGGCACTCCGCCACGACGCTCGTCACGATGCCCGGCTTGGTCGTGCACGAGCCGATGGTGCAAACACCGCCGTTGCTGCGCTCGGCGATTTTGTAAATTTCCGAACTCATTTTCGCCGCGGCGAGAAACGCGTCCGTGCGACGGTTCATCGGCGTGCTGCCCGAGTGCGCGGCCTGTCCCGTAAACGTGATGGCATGTCGCTCGACGCCGAACGTCCCCAGCACCGCGCCCAGCGGCAGATTCA
>CAZDGT010000430.1:0-1575 GCA_964504905.1 uncultured Bordetella sp.
TGCGGAGTGCAGGCCGGGGTTGCCTTTGAGGTTTTTGAATTGCTCCGCGAATGCGGCGGGGGCATGGATGCCCAGGAATACGGCGACGATCAGAACCAAAAGCTTTATGGTTTTCACGGCTTCCCTCCGTTTATATGTACCGCAACTCGACTGGCTGCGTTTGGCCACATTCTGCACTATTCGAGACGATTTCACTAGTGTTCTGTAAGTGACTGTGAATCCTGCAATTAGTGGGGTTAAAAATTGAGCGAAAATATCTTATCGAAACTCTGAGTAAATCCATCGTGGATTTCTCAAAGCACGGAAAGTGAAAAGCGTGGTTTTCCCTTTCCTGCATTTTCAATGGGCTACGCCCACCGAAAATGGCAACACGTCCCTGTGTCGTGGGAATCTCTGAAATATTCAGAGATTCCTTAATTGCAATTGGCAGCCGGCTCTCTTTAAATAGAGTGCGGCAAGCAAATCATCGGAGTGAGTCCCATGGCGGGTGGCTGGGCAAAGGATGGGGCGGTGCAGGATCAGATCGACGCCAGCGTCGAAGATGCAGTCCAGCGCGCGCGCAGTCATTTGCCCCGCGGGGAAGGACGCACGGATTGTGAGGAATGCGGCGCTGTCATTCCGCCCGCCCGGCGCGAAGCGGTTCCCGGCGTGCGCCTGTGCCTTACCTGCCAGTCCGCTCGCGATGCGGAGCAATCCCCGGCCAGCGGTTACAACCGGCGGGGCAGCAAAGACAGCCAGTTGCGCTGATTCCTTTCGACCTTCGTCATGCCGGCGCTTACGTCACGCCGGACTCCGATCCGGAGCGGTATCCACGGAAGAGCCCGAAAGCCTCCAAATTCCCGCTAGGTCCGTTTCGGACTTCCCGTTTTGGCAATGCGGTTGGTTGCCGCCACCAGCTCTCGCGTAATGCCCGGTTCGTGTGAAGAGTGCCCGGAATCGGGCGCCACGACCCAGTCGAGCTCGGGCCAGGCATCCGCCAGGTCCATCAGGTTCTTGATGGCGCAGACGATGTCGTAGCGGCCGTGCACGGCAAATGCGGGAATGTGGCGGATGCGCTCGACCCGGTCGAGCAGCAGGCTGTCCGGCCGGGGATTTACGTTGCGCAGGTAATGCGCCTCCAGCCGGGCGATGGCCCAGGCGGTGTCCGGTTTGGCAAACTCGCTGGTGAATTCCTCATTGGGTAACAAGGTGCAGCAAGCGCCTTCGTACATCGACCAGCGTTTGGCTGCTTCCATGGCCACGGCGCGGTCCGCACCCGTCAAACGCTGCCAGTACGCTTCCAGCAAATCGTGGCGCTCGTTTTCGGGAATGAATCCGGCAAAGGTGTTCCACACCTCGGGCTGAATCATGCGCACACGATACAGCCACCAGTCGATTTCTTCCTGGCGAAGTAGCCAGATGCCGCGCAATGTGAGGCTCTTGCAACGTTCCGGGAACTCCTGCGAGTAATACAGGGAAATGGTGCTGCCATAGGATCCGCCGAACACATGCCAGCGTTCGACGCCCAGCAGTTCGCGCAATTGCTCGATATCACGCGCGGTGTCGGCCATGGTGTTGTTGGTCAAATCGCCGATG
>CAZDGT010000431.1:0-3886 GCA_964504905.1 uncultured Bordetella sp.
CAGGCGCTGGCGGTAATACGGAATCTTTTCCTGGAGCATCTGGACAAACTCGGGGCGCTCCGGCCGGGGGCCCACCAGTGACATTTCACCGCGAATCACGTTGAACAATTGCGGCATTTCATCCAGGCGCAATTTTCGCAGCCAGCGGCCGACGGGCGTAGCCCGGGGATCGTCTTTGCTGGCCCACACCGCGCCGGTGTCCGCTTCGGCGTCCGGGTACATGGAGCGGAACTTATACAGAGTGAACGGGACGCCGTCGCGGCCCGCGCGCGTTTGCTTATAAAAGACTGGCCCCCTGGAAAAAAGCTTTACGGCTAAAGCGACGACCACCATCAACGGTAACGCGAGGATGGCGCCAATGATGCCGAGTATCCAGGAGTATACGCCCTGCACGGCAACCATCAACCGCTGCGGCCCCAACTCTACCGAGAAGACCAGTTGCGATGGGCGAAGTTCGCGCACGGAAACCCGGTGAAACACGGTTTCATAGGTGGCGGCGGAATCTTCGATGGGAACTCCGGCAAAGCGCAGGTCCAGCAGCTGGTGCACCGGAAGCGCGCCGCGGCGCTCCCTCATGCCCACTACAATACGATCCGGCCGGTGTTTCGCCACAGCGGCATTGAGTTCATCCACCGTGCCCAAGCACGGCACACCATCCAGCGACTCCTTAGCGCCTGCGAAGTCCATGAAGCCCATGGGCGCCATGCCGAGTTCCGGACGGTCCCGCAAGTTTTGAATGATCTCACGGACGTCGGGGGAGGCCCCCAGGAAAAGGATCTTCAGCGCGCCGCTGGCTTTGCGAACCGCACGCGTAAATACAATTCGCCAGAGCGGGGCAAACAGCAGAACCAGCAAACTTCCGTAAAGCATGATGCGGCGTGGAACGATGACGTCCCAACGGCCGTAACTCAGCAGGGCCTGCAATAGAAATGCAATCCCCAGAATGAAGCAATATTGTTGCAGCAGAGCCATCCGCGAGGGGATGCGGTAACTGTCGTAGAGATCGTGGAAATACAGGCCCAGCAAAATGAACAGCGCTACCAGGGACACGCGCCACCAGCCGCCATCCTGCCACAAGAAGATATCGGAGGAAATATCCAGCGTCAGGTAGGCGGCGACGATGTAACAGGTGAAAATCAGGATGGTTTCCGAAAGAAGCAGGGCAAGCGCGCTGCTGGGAATGGAAACTCGAAAGAGCCGGATCATAGCGGCGGCGGACTACCCAGCGCGGCGGTCAGCTTGACGCGCGTGGTTTCCAAATCCTCCGGCAAGACGCGTGTCTCGCCCACGGTGGTGATGAAGCTGGTGTCGCCCGACCAACGCGGCAGGCCATGCAAATGGATGTGGCCAGCGATTCCGGCCCCAGCCGCCTGCCCGATGTTGAAGCCGAAATTCAAGCCGTCCGGGCGATACACCTGGCGGAGAGCCGTTTCGCAACGCTGCGCGAGGCGCATCATCTCTTCGAGCGTTGCGGATTCCGTCTCTTCGAGCGTGGCCGCGTGCGCGTAGGGCGCAATCATCAGGTGGCCGGTGGAATAGGGATAGCGATTGAGGAGGACAAAGCTGCGTTCGGCACGCAAGACGACCAAGTTTACGGCGTCTTCATTGGGGGCAGCCGCAACGCGGCAGAATAAACAGTAGTCTTTGCCCAAGGGAACTACGCCCGCGCTAGAGACATACTGATATCTCCAGGGGCTCCACAGGTGGTCCATAGTGCCGCGAGCGGGACGCGCCGGGTTAGGCGCTCCCGGCGGGCGCTTCGCCCGCACCGGCGTGGTCATGATTGACCAGATCCTTCAATTCCTTGCTGGGCTTGAAGTAGGGGATGCGCTTGGCAGGCACCTCCACGCGAGCGCCAGTCTTGGGGTTACGGCCGATGCGAGGCTGTCGCTGGCGGGTGCGGAAACTGCCAAATCCGCGGATTTCAATTTTGTCGCCCCCGCGCAAGGACTTCACCACGCTATCGAAGATCGCCTCGACGATGACCTCCGAATCCTTGCGCGTCATTTCGACGACGCGCGAGACTTCCTCGATCAATTCGGCTTTGGTCATTTTACCGGTCATCCCCTTTTCCGCGACTGTTCATCGCTTCCTCTATTGTCATAGTAGCCGCTGCGGCCTGCCGCTGGTAATCTTCCAGGCGAGTTCGCTCTTCATCCTCCGCGACGGCGCGGAGGCTCAAGCCGATTTTCTTCTCACCCTCATTCATTTTAATGATCTTAAAGTCGTATTCGTCGCCGCGGGGCAGGGCGGTATCGGTGGAGGCGCGATCCGGCATGGGCGGGATCTCCGACTTGTGGCAAAGCGCTTCGACTCCGGGCGCCAGCTCAATGAAGACTCCGAAGGCCGCGCCCCGGGCCACGCGGCCGCGGACAATGTCGCCAACCTCATGGGAACGGAAGAAACTTTCCCAGGCGTCCGGCTGCAACTGCTTGACGCCTAAGGACAAACGATGGTTGGGAGCATCGATCGCCAGGATCACGGCCTGCATCACCTGCCCCTTCTTGACTACCTCAGAGGGGTGCTTTACATGCTTGGTCCAAGAGAGATCGGACACATGCACGAGGCCGTCGACGCCTTCTTCGATTTCGAGGAAGGCTCCAAAATCGGCCAGTTTACGGACCCGGCCTTCGACCACCGAGCCGATGCTGTAGCGCTCGCCGACGGTCGTCCAAGGGTCGGCTTCCAGTTGCTTGATGCCAAGGGAGACGCGGCGCTCGCGCGGCTTCACTTCGAGAACCACGGCCTCCACCTGGTCACCGGCCTTCAATAGCTTGCCGGGATGTTTCATACGGCGGCTCCAGGTCATTTCGGAGACATGGATCAGCCCTTCGACTCCGGGTTCGATCTCGACGAACGCGCCGTAGTCGGTGATGCTCATGACACGGCCGACCACGCGGCTGCCGGCGGGAAAACGTTCTTCTAATGTTTCCCAGGGGTCAGGCGTGAGCTGGCGAATTCCCAGGGAGATTCGTTCTTTCTCGCGATCGAACTTGAGGACCTTGACGGTGACTTCGTCGCCGGGATGCACCACTTCAGAAGGATGGTTGACGCGGCCGTGCGACATGTCACTGACGTGCAGCAGGCCGTCAATGCCTCCGAGATCGACGAAGGCCCCGTACTCGGTGAGGTTCTTTACGGTGCCGGTGACAACCGCGCCCTCGGCCAGATGCTCCAACGCCGACTGCTTGCGCGATTGCGCGCTTTCTTCGAGCGCTGTCTTGCGCGAGACCACGACATTGCCGCGCCGCCTGTTGAGCTTCAGAACCTTGACGGGAATATCCTGGCCCACGAATTGATCCAGATCGTGAATGGGGCGGATATCAACCTGCGAACCCGGCATGAAGGCGGGCACGCCGACATCGACGATGAGTCCACCCTTGGTGCGTTCGAGGACCCGGCCGGACACCAGCAACTGATCGCGCATGGCCTGTTCGAGCGTGTCCCAAATGCGCAGGCGGCTGGCGCGGGAATAAGAAAGGAGGATGTAGCCTTCCTGGTGCGGCCCGCTGCGGTCGACCATGACATCGATCGGGTCGCCGGCCTTGACGGTGACGCTGCCATCGGGCTGCTTCAACTGCTCGATAGGGACCAAGCCTTCGAGCTTGTATCCGAAATCGACGATGACTTCGTTGGGGTTGACCTTGACGACGTGGCCCTGCAACAGCTCGCCCTCGGACGGAGGGGCTAAGTGGCTATAATCCTCAATGAGATGCGCGTAATCTTCTTCTCCGGGGAAGCTTACATCGACATCCGGTTCGTCCGTGGCGGCCATCGTCGAAAACCTCGACAAATCGTTGAAACAGCAGGTACTTCAGAACTATACAGGAGGTTCAGGGGGTTGTCAACTTAAGGAGGGGTGTGGTAGTGGGTCAGTTTGAGCATG
>CAZDGT010000432.1:0-6115 GCA_964504905.1 uncultured Bordetella sp.
GCCATGCGATTTATTTCCTTGAGACAAAGCTCGGGATCGCGGATCGAAATTTCAATGCAAGCTAGAAGGCGGTCGGGGAAAGCGGCGTGCGCCTGGACGCCGGCGTCATTCGCGATTTGCGCGAGGCGCGCGCCTTCGGCGGGCGAAACCCACTGCCACGGCATGCCTCCGGAAAGGCTCAGGACCATCATTTGCACGCCGCGTTCATCCATCCATTTGATGCGCCGGTCCAGATCCGCGCGAAGCGGGAAGGCGCTGGCATTGCCGGTCATGGGGCGGCCAAGCTCGCCCAGCCGTTTGGTGTAAGCCTCAGGAGTCCAATGCGTGTGGACGTCAATGGAAATGGGCTTGCTCGCGCCGCGCGGACGAATTTCCCAACCGGGGACAGCGGCTTGCTGCGCCTTCAGTGGCGCCATCGCCATGGCGCCGGCACTCGCTGTAAATCTGATGAAGTCTCGGCGTCTCATGAGAGATGCAAGAGCCTCTTGGCATTTCCGCGCAGGATTAGATCCAGGTCCGCTGCGGGAAGCCTCAATTGCTCGACGAGCGCATTCGGATATTCGACATCCATGATGGCGTAGTTGTCGGTGCCGATCACCACGCGGTCCGCCCCGACTTTGTTGATCAGGAAGCGCAGTGTCTCGGGATAGTAAGCGAGGGTATCGTAATGAAAGCGGCGAATATATTCGGGGAACGAATGCTTCAACTTCAATTCCCCGCGCGCAGCGGTGGCTGCATACTCGTGGTGCATCCGCCCAGCGATGTAGGGGAAAACGCCGCCGGAATGCGGCAGAACGATTTCCAGTTTCGGATACTTATCGAGCGTGCCCGTGATAATGAACTTCGCGGCGGTAGTGGCGTGTTCGAAGGGAAAGCCGAGCGTGTTGATGAGATTCGCATTCAGCGAAACCGGATCTCCCAGCCGGGCATTGGAATAATAATTCACGTCGCCATCGAGCGGGTGAAACAGCAACGGGTAGCCCAGTTCTTCGCAGCGCGCCAATAGCGGGGCATAGGCCGGCTCGAAAATGTAGTCTTTTCCTTCGAAAGAATTTGGAAGATGGACGGCGCGCATCCCGGGCTTGCCCGCCACGCGATTCAGTTCCTTCAACGCAAGCTGCGGGTCGCGGATCGACATTTCGATGCCCGCCATAAAGCGGTCGGGGTAAGCAGTGTGAGCCTCAATGGCGGCGTCGTTGAGAATGCGGGCGAGGGTCGCGCCCACGTCTGGCGGGACCCATTGCCAAGGCATCCGGCCCGATAGCGTCAGCAGGTGCATCTGCACGCCATGCTCATCCATCCATTTGCGGCGCTTGTCCAAATCGAAAGTCAGAGGATTGGAATCGAATGGCTCGCTCGCGAGTTGCTCCATCACCTTGCGATAGGGTTCGGGCGTCCAATGCGTGTGGACATCGATGGAAGCGGGCCGAGAGGCTTGCGCTGAGATCGTTCGGCTTAACGCCGCGGTTGCGGCGAGCTTGATGAAGTTCCGGCGATCGAGTCGGGACACTCCGCCATCTTACTACTGGGCGTTACTTTCGAGTGAGTGCCAGGAATTCGTCGCGCGTGGCTTTGTTCCTGCGGAAGCTGCCCAGCATGGAACTGGTGACGGTGCCGGAGTGCTGCTTTTCGACGCCGCGCATCATCATGCAGAAATGCTGCGCCTCGCATAGGACCCCAACGCCGCGCGGGGAGACCGCTTCGGTGATGGCTTCGGCGATCTGCTGCGTCAGGCGTTCCTGCACCTGGAGGCGGCGTGCGAACATATCCACCACGCGGGGGATTTTGCTGAGGCCTATCACTTTGTCCTTGGGCAGGTACGCCACATGGATCTTGCCGAAGAATGGCAGCAGGTGATGCTCACACAGGCTGAAGAATTCGATATTTTTCACGACAACCATCTCATCGAAATTCACGGTGAACAGAGCTCCATTGACCACTTCCTGAAGATTGGTCTGGTAACCGCTGGTGAGATATTGCATGGCGCGCTCCCAGCGCTCGGGAGTCCGCAGCAAGCCCTCGCGCGTGGGATCTTCACCCAGAAGGCGGAGCATTTCCGACACTCGGCTGGCGATCTTGCCGCCTTCACGCGGCGCGGGCATTTTGACAGGCACTTTGACAAGCGACTTCTGTTTCATTTGGTTTCCAGTTCGAACGTATTGCGCGCGGTTTCCGAAATGCGCACGCGAGCCAGACGCGCGGGCAGCGTCCATTGGCGCGTGAGCATCCCCTCGATAGCGAACGCGAGATTCTCCGTGGTTGCCACCCGGCGCTGCAACTCCGGCAGGTCGCAGTTCAGATTGCGGTGATCGACATGAGCGAGCACCTGTTCCTGAACCAGCGCGTCAAGCGCGGCGCGATCCACGATTTGGCCGGAGGCATCGACGGGACCCTCGACCGACACATCCAAGACATAATCGTGCCCATGGCCGAAGGGATTATTGCACTTGCCATAGAGCCGGGCGTTTTCATCGGGCGTAAGAGCCTCGGTATTCAGCCGGTGCGATGCCGAAAAGCGGTAGCGGCGCGTGAGCCTCATGCCTCGCCTCCGTAATCGACATAGAGATCGGCGGTTTCATACAGGCGAATATTCTTGAGATGCGCGTTAGGCAGATCGATGCGATTCTGCAGGCGCTTCCAGATTTCGACAGCGATATTCTCTGTGGTCGGAACCGTCCGGTCAAAGGGCGGAACCTCGTGATTGAGGAAACGGTGGTCCATGGGGTCCACCACTTCCGCATTGATGATTTCCTTGAGCTCGCGGAGGTCAAAAACCATGCCGGTGATGGGGTCGGGGTCGCCCTCGATGGTCACCTCCAGGACGTAATTGTGCCCATGGCCGTGCGGATTGGCGTTGGTTCCGTAGAGCGCGCGGTTTTCCTCGTCACTGAGCGCCGGGTTGCGGCAGACGTGGGAGGCGGAGAATTCGGCTTTGCGGGTGAGTAGCATGGCCCTCCGATTGGATGCGCCCACGGCCCCTGGCGATGCAGCGATAAACCCAATCCTATAAAATGATAGCGTGAAACCTCAGAACAGCCCGGCAAATGGCCGCAACATCGATCGGCTGCTGGGCGGGGCGATTGTCCTGCTGGCGGCGGCCCTGGTTTGGGTGGTCGCGGGCACTATGGAAGTGCGCGTCGTCAATGCGGGCGATCAAGCTCCGGATTTCAAAATTGTCAGCGACAGCGGGCGCACATACACCAAGTCGGATTTCGGCGGCAAGCTGCTGGTGCTTAATTTCTGGGCATCGTGGTGCGCGCCATGTGTGCAGGAAGTGCCGTCCCTCGCGGCGTTCCAGCGGACCATGGCGGCCGACGGGGTGGTGGTGCTGGGTGTCAGTATCGATACCAACCAGAAGCGGTACGAGCAGTTTCTGCGGCGCTTCCGCGTGGATTTTCCCACCGCGCGCGACCCGGAAGCCGATGTTTCTAGCAGCTACGGAACATTCCAGATTCCTGAGACCTACCTGATCGATTCCACGGGCAAGGTGCGCGAGAAGATCATCAGCAATCAGAATTGGATGGACCCCAATTTTCTGGACCGCGTCAAAAGGATGTTATGAGAACTGCCATCTCAGCCGCGTTTTTGATCGCGCTCGCCGCGCTGGCCGCCGACAAGAAGGTGTTTCCGGGACAGGCCGGCAACGACAATATCGAACTGACCGGCACGCTAATGGTGGACCCCGCGGAGATTCGTCAGGCCGTGGGATCGGAACTGGAACCCGGAATCGTGGTGGCGCGAGTGAAAGTAACGAACAAGACCGGCGACCCGCTGCGCTTTGGGCCCGCGGATTTCACGTTGGTATCCCGCAAAGACGGGGACCGCGGCGACGCGCTGGCTCCCGCGCAACTGGCCGGAGGAAGCGCGCTGATCGTCAAGCGGGACAATTCCGCGCGCGAGTGGGCGCAGCAGACCAACGAACGCGGATTCACGGGCGTGGCGGGCATGACCAAGAACGACAAGCCACGGGACGAGGCGCTGGTGACGGCGCTGAAATCCAAGGAACTGCCCGACCAGGAGACCAAGCCGAACGCTTCCATCGAGGGGCTGGTATATTTTTCGATGCAGAGCGCGAAGCTGAAAACAAAGGATCTGGCGCTGATCTATAAGGGGACCGGCGGGCGCTTGACGATGGAGTTTAAGTAGGTCGGATTCCGGAACGATAGCTCACGTCATAGCGGCGAGGTCCGCACGATGGTGCATAATAGCGTCGTGTCGCCAGGAAAGTTTCTTAGCGCAAATGATCGCGCAGCGCAATTGCTTCAGGCAATCGTTGACTCGTCGGACGATGCGATCATCAGCAAGGATCTCGACGGTGTCATCACCAGCTGGAACAAGGGCGCGGAGCGGCTCTTCGGCTATACGGAAGCTGAGGCCGTCGGTCAGCCGATCACGATTTTGATCCCATTTGATCGCCTTAACGAGGAACCGCAAATTCTAGCGCGCATCAGGAGTGGTGAGCGCGTTGAGCATTTCGAGACTGTGCGCAGGCGCAAGGACGGGACAAACCTGGAGATCTCGGTGACGATTTCGCCGGTAAAGGATCACACTGAAACAATCGTAGGCGCCTCCAAAATTGCCCGTGATATTACGGAACGGAAAAAGGCCGACGCGGATATTCGGAGGGCTAACCGCGACTTGGAGCAGTTTGCCTATTCTGCAAGCCACGACCTGCAGGAACCGTTGCGAACAGTCAGCCTCTACAGTGAGCTCCTGAGGCGGCGCTATGGCGACAAACTTGATGAGAAGGCGTTAGAATTTCTCGGATTTATTGGCAAAAGTGCGCTGCGGATGGAGACGCTAGTCCGTGATTTGCTGGCGTTTACCCAAATCAGCAAGTTGGACGTGATCCCCGAAATTACGGATGCGAATGAGGCTCTGGCAAAAGCGCTCGCGGGCCTGCAAGGAGCGATTGAGGAGGGTAACGTTCGTGTTACCTACGACCCCCTGCCGGCCGTCCGCATGCACGGACAGCATCTCCAGTTGGTGTTTCAAAATCTGGTGGGGAATGCGATAAAGTATCGCAGCGCGGAGCGCGCTCCAGCCGTTCATATCACCGCGGAACAAAAGGAGGGTTCCCTAGTATTCTCGGTGAGCGACAACGGGATTGGCATCGATCCGAAGTACAACGAGACGATCTTTGACCTCTTCAAGCGGCTTCATACGAGTGAGGAATACAGCGGGACCGGACTAGGATTGGCTATCTGCCAGCGCATCGTGGATCAATACAATGGCCGGATCTGGGTCCACTCCGAAGCCGGAAAGGGATCAGTCTTTAAGTTCAGTTTGCCAAGCTGAGCGGCGCAAACTGCGACGGGGGCCGCTTGACGATGGAGTTCAAGCAGGGCCCCTAATTCGCACGAGCTGCTAACTTCAAGCGATTCAGCTGATAGCGATGATGCTGTAGGTGCGCCGAGATAAACCTTAGCGTATCGGTCATTGTCATCCATCCGCTTACCGGGTGCTGGAATACGCCCATTCGGAATTGCGCCGGCTGCAAAGATTCGAGCAGATTGGCCATCTGATCCCGCACCGAGCTCCAACTCGCAACAATCGCGGGGAGGTCCATTGTCGCCGCAGGCAGAACCATCGAAGCGGAAGCAGGGACTTTCACGCGCATTGGCGACAACATGACGGATGTAATCAACAAAGCGCCTACGCGATCTCTGGCGGAAATCGCGACGCCATCAGGGAGATGCCGGCGCACGGTTCGGAGCAAAGACTCCTCCACTTTTACCAGGTGATCGAGCACATCCAAAGCGGACCAATCGCCCGGCTGCGGGCGGAAGCGCAGTTGTGTCGAAGACAATCTCGCAACCTCCGACAGAACATCGCATTTCTGCGTCTCTAGCTTCCTTAGGAACTTGGCGCTGCTTCGCACGAATAACAACCTTGCTCAAATTGGATTCAGCCAGCGAGTCGAAGGATTCATTAATTCTGGCACCACATCTGCTCGCGCCCTACATGTACATTCCGCCATTGACGTTCAATACGGCGCCGGTGATATAGCCGGCTTCTTCACTCGCCAGAAACCTCACGGCGGCGGCAACGTCTTCCGGCTTGCCAAAGCGCTTCAGTGGAATGTGCGCGAGCATGGTCTCTTTCAATTGGTCGG
>CAZDGT010000433.1:0-4497 GCA_964504905.1 uncultured Bordetella sp.
GCGGGCTCGAGGAATAACCTGCTCGGAAAGGACGCCACGCCCGAGCTGATCGAGCAATTTTCCAACGAGAAGCGGATCACTCACGAAACCCCGCCCGCGTTTCTCGCGCACGCCCTGGACGACAAGGTCGTGCAGGCGGACCACAGCCGAATGTTCTACGAGGCACTCAAGGTCAACGGCGTGGAGGCCAAGTATCTGGAACTCCCCTCCGGCGGCCACGGCCTCAATGGATACAAGGGGCCGATGTGGGACGCGTGGCAGGCGCAGTCGCTCGAATGGCTGGCGGCGCAGAAGTTTATCCCCGCCACGGACGCTGCGCCGCCGAAGTAGCCGCGCCTACAAGTCCCACGCCTCACGGAACCCGACGAACTTTGGGAACCGCGGCGCTTCCTTTGCCCCGCTCGGCTGATGTTTGAACTTCACTAATGTGGAGCCGTCAGTAATGTGGAGTGGCGTGGCTGCTGGCTGATTTGGCCGGCGCGTTACAGGGTTTCACTCCACATTTTTGACCGACGGGGTGCGGCGAGTGGTCACAGGGGCATGACGACGATTGTTTTGCCCATTACCGATGTCCACGGCCGCCCGGTTTCACCGCAGCCGTTAAATCAAGACACGCCCCGTTGCTGGCGGCGATTTCACGATCTGGCCATTTTCGGTGAGGTCGTGGAAGATTATACGCAGTGGTTACTGGCTCGCGGATTTTCTGTCGCGACGATCAGCAACCATTTGCGGGTGTTGCGGCGGCTCACGCCTTGGTTCCTCCGACGAGGTATTCGCTCCGTGACTGATCTTTCGCTGGAGGATTTGAGGGGTGTGCGGCGTTACTATCGGCTGCGGAAGCGGTGGTTTTGCCCATCCATCCGCTGGCTCATCGAGATGTTGCAGGAACAGGGCCGGCTCGAGGCGGATTGTCCGGTGGCGGTGCGTCGGTCTGAGGTGGAGGCGGCGAGGTTCGCAGCGCATTTGCGGAAGGACTGCGGTTTGTCGGAGGGCACGGTGCGTCGGCACTGTTTTCAAGTCCGGCGCTTTCTGAAGTTTCTGGGCGCGGATCGCGGGAAGCTCGTCTTGCGCGATCTCAAGCTGCCGAAGGTGCAGGAGTTTGTTTGGCGAATGTCGCGCCACTACTGTCGGCGGGCGATGCCCACGGTGGTCGCGGCGTTGCGGAAGTTTCTTCGTTTTCATTTCCTGAGCGGGACGTTGCGCGAGCCGTTGCATACGCGGCTGGATTCAGTGCGGGTTTATCGCGACGAGCGTCTTCCACAGGCCTTGCCGTGGGCGGAGTTGCAGCGACTCCTGCGCTCGATGGATCGTTCGACGCCGCAGGGCCGCCGCGATTTTGCGATCCTGATGCTGGCGTCTTCGTATGGGTTGCGCTGCTCCGAGGTCGCGGGGCTGACGCTGGACGATGTGGACTGGCGCGCTCGGCTCTTGAGGATCGCGCAGATCAAAACCGGAAGGAAGCTGCTGCTGCCGCTCACCGATGGGGTGGCCCGGGCGCTGGCAGCGTCTTTGCGAGATGGCCGTCCGCCGTCGGTCTGCCGTCATGTATTTGTGCGTGTGCGCCCTCCAGCGGGACGGCTCGGTCTCCATGGCGTGGCTTGCAGTCTGGGGCGTGCGATCCGGGCCACCGGCGCCAATATTCAGATCAGCCGCTTCCACTCATTACGGCACGCGTTCGCTCTGCGGTTGTTGCTGGAAGGCACGCCCCTCGAGCACATCAGCGAAGTTCTGGGGCATCGCAGCTTTCACTCCACTTCGGCCTATCTGCGCCTCGATGTGGAAGACTTGCGGCAGGTGGCGTTGCCCGTGCCGAAGGCGCTTCGCGTCGCGCCGCATCACGAACGCGCGTCGTCCAAGGAACCTCCGGCATGTCGTAAGTGCCGCGCACCGGGCTCGGTCACAGCGCCGGCATCGATCGGATTTCGCAGCTTTCTGGCGGGTTCGATGCGGGATTTCCTCCGCCTGCGCCGCGCCTGGGGCCGCGGGTCTCCCACGGACGACTGGCTCTTGCGGAACCTGGACTGCTTTCTCACAAAGCATCACGCCAAAGCGCGCGTGTTCACCGCCGCCGCCTTCGAGCAGTGGGCGGCACAGCAGCTCGTCTTGTCACCCACTACGCGCTGCCGCTGGATGCGGTTCATCCGCAAGTTTTGCCTGCACGTGGCTCGCCGCGCGCCCACGACTTTCATTCCCGATCCAAGGACATTCCCAAAAACACAACCGGCCCAAGTTCCTTGCCTGCTCTCGCCGAAGGATGTCGCGCGGCTTCTGGCGGCGACGCACAGACCCAAAGCCTGTTTTAGCCCGGAGCATCCGTTGCGACCAAAGACGATGCGCCTGGCCGTGCTGCTGTTGTATTGTTGCGGGCTGCGGAGGTCGGAGGTCGTCGGTCTGACGCTGGCGGACATCGACCTCCAGCAACGGGTGCTGCGGATTCGGCACGCCAAGTTTCACAAGTCGCGGCTGGTGCCCATGTCTGCGGACCTCAGCGAGGAGATTTGCCAGTATTTGCAGCAACGCCGCAGACATCAGACGCCGATGGACTCATCCGCGCCGCTCCTGTGGAGCGGGCAGGCCGGAGGCCGCGCCGATGGCGGATTCAGCGGCGGTGGTCTGCACTTCAACTGGCGGCAAATCTGCCGCCATGCCGGGGTCTTCAATCAACATGGCGCTCCGCCCCGGCTGCATGACCTTCGCCATAGTTTTGCGGTGGAGGTCTTGCAGCGGGCGTATCGCGCAGGCCGCGATCCTCAAACCACGCTGCCGCGCCTCGCCCGCTACATGGGGCACGTGGATTTCCAGTTCACGCACCACTATTTGAAGTTCACCGGACCGCTGCGCCGCGCCGCCAGCGAACGGTTTCACGGATCGCTGGCCCGCATCCTCGCCTCAAATCGAAACCAAACAACAAAAGCACACACCCATGATTAGTCAGCACTCCACACTCGCCTCCGCCTTGCGGACATTCCTCGGCGACTATCTGCCGAGCCAACGAGCCTACAGCGCCCACACGATCCTCAGTTATCGCGACAGCCTCAAATCGCTGCTCCAGTTCGCCGCCGGCAAACGCGGGCGCGTTTGCGATCTCACGCTGGAGAGTCTCAGCGTCGCGACCGTCCGCGCATTCCTCGACAACCTTGAGGCTACGCGCCGCAACTCTCCGGCCACCCGCAATGTGCGGCTGAGCGCCATCCACAGTTTCTTCGAGTATCTGAGCCACGAGCATCCGGAACACCTCGATCACGCGCAGCGCATTCTTGGCATTCCCTTCAAGCGAACCACCAGCCGGATCATCCAATACCTCGACGCCGACGAACTCCGCGCCATTTTTGAAATCATCGACCGCACCTCCACCGCCGGGCGCAGGGACTACGTGCTCCTGTTGCTGATGTTTAACACCGGAGCGCGCGTGCAGGAGATCGTTTCGTTGAAAGCAAGCGACCTTCGTCTCGCGACACCACCCAGCGTCACATTCCTCGGCAAGGGCCACAAAGAACGAATCTGCCCGCTCTGGCCTGAGACCACGCGCTTGATGAAGGAATACTTCCGGGAACGCGGTCTTTCGCCCAGCGAGCCGGAGATCGTCTTCCATAACCAACACGGCGGGCCGCTCACGCGCTTTGGCGCACGGCTAATCCTGCAACGGCACCTTCGCCGCGCGGCCGAGGTTCTGCCGCGCCTCAAGCATAAGCGCATCCACCCCCACAGCCTGCGCCACAGCACTGCGGTGCATCTGCTCAAATCCGGCGTCGATCTGAGCACCATCGCCCACTGGATGGGACACTCCAGCATCAACACGACGCACAAATACGTGACCATCGACCTTGAGGCCAAAAGAGCGGCCATCGCAAAGGCACGGCCCCTCGCGGCGAAATCAGCCACGGCTGGAAAATGGCGGCCCGACGAAAACCTGCTCACATGGCTGGAGTCGCTCTGAGCGCCCGGAAGCGCCGCGTCAAAAATGTGGAGTGAAACCCTGTAACGCGCCGGCCAAATCAGCCAGCAGCCACGCCACTCCACATTACTGACGGCTCCACATTAGTGAAGTTATGTGGAGCTCCACAGAACTTCACGAGCCGTCCGATCGCTGCCGCGCGGTTGGCCCAGATGCTCGCCGCCGTCTCCTGATCGAATCCGCTCAGGCGAAACTCGATGCCCGTGGTGACGTCGCGCACGAGGAACGCGCCGAGCGTGCCGCGGCCCACCTTGTTCTCTTTGCAACTCGATCGCTTCGTGCGCCCGAAGGCATCCCGCTCGGCGGGGTTCAGATTGCTCATGCCCTCGACGCAATCGAGCACCACGGCTTCTGCGTCCTCGAACCGCTTGATCTTGAGCAGCCAGCCCTCGCGCTCGGTCGAGCGCCCGCACTTGTATGGCGAGTCCGGCGTGCGGATCATCACGCCCTCGTTGCCCTCGGCCAGACAGTCTTCCTCGTAGGCCGCAAGCTGCGAGGCGTCGCGGATCTCCACAGGCAGGATTTTCTCGACGTGCTCGAAC
>CAZDGT010000434.1:0-5677 GCA_964504905.1 uncultured Bordetella sp.
AGGCGCTCGAATTCGACACTCCTAAATCCGGCGGCCTGCATTTGCTCCGCCAGCCCTTCCGCGCCGGGGAACTTCCTGATGGATTCCGGCAGATACAAATACGCGTCGCGCGATCCGGAGATCATGCCGCCCACCCACGGCAGCACTCGCGTCGAAAAAAATCCATACGGCGCCGCGAACGCTCGATTCGTCGGCTGCGAAAATTCCAAAATCGCCAGCACTCCGCCCGGTTTCAACACGCGCGCCAGTTCTTCCAACCCATGCCGGTAGTTGGTCAGATTGCGGAACCCGAACGCCACTGTGATCAAGTCGAGTGAGCCAGTTGCCAGCGGCAGCGCCAAGGCATCTGCTTCAAACAGCGGCGAGCGCAACTTGCGCGCCGCGATCTTGCGCTGCGCCTCCATCAACATCGGATGACAGAAGTCACTTCCGAGTATCGTGACGCCCGCCCGCTTCGCCGCCAGTGACAAGAGCACGTCGCCTGTACCGCAGCACAAATCCAGGACCCTCGCGTTCGGCCGCTCCAGCACATCCGCCACCCGCTCCACTGTGCGGGCGCGCCACCGCTTGTCCAGATTGAACGACAACAGATGATTCAGCAGGTCATAACGCGCCGCCACTCGGCCGAACATGCCGCGCACCCAGCGCGACGCGGCCTCTTCACCCGTAATCCCTTTGGGCGTGGTGCCCGTCGCGGGCGTCATGATGCCAGCGCCACTTCGATGGCTTCCATCACCACCCGATCATCCACGCCCGTGACAACTTTCACTTCACCAATTTTCACAGGCAGCACGAAGTGGACTTTACCCTGCACCGTCTTTTTATCTGCCGCCAGCCGTGCAAACAGATTCGCCGCCGTGATGCCCTCCAGCGTCGGAATCGGACCATAGCTGCGGATCACTGCATGAATCCGCTCGGCCTCCGGCTTTGCCAGATGCACCACGCGCTCCGCCAGCGCCGTGGCCGCGTGCATCCCGAACGCCACCGCCTCGCCGTGCAGAAAGCGCTGATATTGGGTGTCGGCTTCGAGTGCATGCCCCACCGTATGCCCAAAATTGAGGATGCGCCGTAGATCGCCTTCGCGCTCATCGGCGGTGACCACTTCTGCCTTGATACGCACGGCATCGGCGATGATGCGGTCCACGGTCGCGGGTTCCTGCGCGAACACTCGATCCTTTCCCTCCGCCAGCACGCGAAATAACTCCGCGTCGCGGATCACGCCGCACTTGATGATCTCGTAGAGTCCCGCGCGGTACTCGCGCTCCGGCAGCGTCTTCAGCACCTCCGGATCGATCAGCACCACCAGCGGCTGATGAAAACTGCCCACCAGATTCTTTCCTGAAACCAAATTCACGCCTGTCTTGCCGCCCACCGCCGCGTCCACTTGCGCCAGCAACGTCGTCGGCACCTGGATCACCGGAATTCCCCGCATGAACACGGCCGCTGCGAATCCTGCCACGTCCGTCACAATACCGCCGCCCACCGCCACCACTACGCTTGAACGGTCGCCCCCGCCCGCGATCATTTGCTCGGCCAGCGACTCCACTTCCGCCATCTTTTTGCGCGGCTCGCCCCCCGGAAAGAACAAAACCTGATGCGGCCGCCCCGCCAGCGCCTTCGCGACCGCCGTTCCATGGAAACCCCAAACATCAGTAGTGGTAACCGCGAACAGCTTGCCCGCCCGCGCCGGTAAAAACTCGGCTATGCGCGCCAGAGAACCCCGTTCCACGATGGCATCATAGGCGCGCTGTGGTGTCTCCACGCGAAATCCAGGCATACGTTCGTTGTACCATGGGCGTGTTGCCCCAGGCCTTCTATCCGCTATTTCTCTTCTTCCTTTTCGTCGCCGCGCCTTTGAAGGAAACCAGCTGGACCACGGTTCTGTGGGCTGCTCCGGCCATCCTCGCCGCCGCGCTGATGATTGCCTGGGCGGCGGAATCGGCGCAATATTTCGTGGCGCAGGGGTTCGCCCTGGCCATCCTCGCCTGGCTACAGGTTCTGCCAGAGTTTGCCGTCGAAGCCGTGCTCTCTTGGCATCAGCAAACGCATCTCCTGCTGGCAAACCTGACCGGCGCGCTGCGCCTTCTCACGGGCTTCGGTTGGCCCGCCATCTATTTCACAGCGGCATGGTTTCATTTCCGCAGAAACCGGCAACCGCTCAACCGCATCGTACTCGAGGAGCATCATTCCGTCGAAATTGTGGGGCTTATGGCCCCTCTGCTCTATATCCCCGTCATTGCCATCAAGGGCTCGCTGACGGTCTATGACGGCATCATCCTGATCCTGATCTACGCAGCGTATCTGTGGATTCTTGCCAAGCTTCCTTCCGAAGACCACGAGACTATTGATGACCTGGAGATCATCCCCCGGACTATCGTGAAGGCCCCCCGTCGCAAGCGTATCCTTGCGATCTTCGGGTTGTTCGCCGCGGGAGGCGCTCTTATCTACTTGAGTGCCGAACCCTTCCTGGCCAGCCTGCTCGCCCTGTCCGTGCTCGCCGGCGTACCGGATTTCATCTTCGTGCAATGGATCGCCCCGCTGGTAAGCGAGTTCCCCGAAATGCTGTCGACTCTTTACTGGGCCCGGCGCTCGGATCGCGCGCAGATGGCCCTGATGAACATGATCTCCAGCAACATCAATCAGTGGACCCTGCTCGCCGCCATGCTGCCCATCGTCTATTCCATGAGCATCGGCGTCGTTACGCCCATCGCCTTCGATCCGAAACAGCGGATGGAACTCTGGCTGACGCTGGGGCAAGCCGTCCTCGCGCTGATGTTCCTGCTCAATATGGAGCTGATCTGGTGGGAAGCCACCGCGCTCGCCGTCCTGTTTGTGATTCCCTTCTTTAACTCCGCTGTGGATCCCGCCATCACCTGGGTTTACTTCGCGTGGGCCGGGGTCGAAGTGGCGCGCATGATCATCGGCCGCCGCCAGCCCAAAGCCTTCCCGCTCTTCATCAAGGTGTGGAAGGAACACGTAGGTGGCGCCGGCGAGGGCAATGCCGCATGACCCGTCATCCCTTTCGCTCGAGCTTAGCTTCCAGCCCCGCCTTCACTTGCAGCCACTCGGAATCCAGAATGCTGTAATACACTGTATCGCGCAGTCGGCCGCTCCACGTAACCATGTGCTGCCGGAAAATTCCTTCCTCTTTCGCACCAATCCGCAAGATCGCGCTGCGCGACTTCTCATTCAGCGCGTCCGTCTTCAATTCCACGCGAATGCATCGCAGAGTCTCGAACGCGTGCCGCAGCATCAGGTACTTGGCTTCAGTGTTGATCGCTGTGCGCTGCCACGGCTTCGCGATCCACGTACCGCCGATCTCCACCCGCCGGTGCGCTGGTTCGATGTTCATATAGCGAGTGGCGCCCACCACGCGCCCGGACGGCCGCTCTATGGTGACGAACGGCAGCATGTTTCCAGCCGCCCGCGCCTCCAGCATTCCATTCAGGCTGGCTTCTAGTTCCTCCACGGTGCGAATGTTGTTCGGATTCAAACGCCACAGCTCCGGATCAAGAGCCACTTCGCTCAGCGCCGCGTAATGCGCCTCCGTCAAGGGCTCCAGCCGCACATGCGTACCCTCCAAAACCGGTAGTTCGACTGTCATTGTTTACTAACTTTATCGTTCCACAACCGTCGCGCTCTTGCCCTTCGCATCCCTCCACTCCCTCTATCCCCCCATCCCCTCCACAACTTCGCGTTTCACCTCACCACTCATCTCGACTCCGCCGTGTAACCGTGTAGCCAGGAGTTCAGGCGCTCTTCCAACGGAGAGCTTGGACCGGCCCAGCGAAAGCGAAGAGCGGCATTCTAGATCCTGCCGCGAGGGCCTGCGTGCGTTGGGTGTCGGCCGGTATATCACCGGTCCCTATCCGTTGCGGGTTACGAAACGGACTCCTGCCGTTGGGGGGTAAATTCAACTGGCGGGGCCCCTTTTATTTTGCTGCCAAGTTTCCATCGCCGTCATTGTCGTGCGAATATCCTTACATGCAGCCACAGCACCCGGTTTCGTGCGAGCCGCGCTGGCCCGCCATGGTGGCACTCCTTGCCGTGGGAGCCCTCTTTTTCGCGCTTCCGCCCGCCCTAAAAGTCGGACCCGACTGGGTGTTTCTGGTGCTCGTGGCCGCGCTCACCGGGCCGGGAGCCTTCATCCGTTCTGTCCGCCACCTTCTTTTGACCCGTGTCCTCGGCTACGCGGCAGTAAGCATCATGACGCTGGCGATGATCGGCTCCCTATCGCTCTTGGTATCGCGCCTGCCGATGCACAAGGAAACCCCAGCCGAACTCCTGCGTGCCGCTACCGCGTTGTGGGTCGGCAACGTGCTGGTGTTCGCGTCTTGGTACTGGCGGCTGGATGCCGGCGGACCCTACCAACGCGACCTGCGCGAATCCCACACCGACGGTGCTTTCTTGTTTCCGCAGATGACGCTGAGTCCCGAACTCCGCAAGGAAATGGACGAGGACGAATGGAAGCCCGGCTTCGTGGATTATCTGTTTCTCGCCTTCAACACCAGCACCGCGTTCTCGCCTACCGACGTGCCAGTGCTCTCGCGCTGGGCCAAGGGATTGATGATGATTCAGGCCGTCATCTCGCTTGCCACCATCGCGCTCCTCGCCGCCCGCGCGGTGAATATACTTTGAGCTACAGTCAACCTTAACGCTCTATTGGAACTAACATGGTCCTCTCCGATATTGATATCAAGAACTACATTCATCAAGGCAAGATCAAAATCTCGCCCGAGTTGCCGCCGCAACAGTTCGGAAGCTGTTCGGTGGATTTCCGCCTAGGTAGCGAATTCAGCGTCTTCGAGCACAGCCGCCACGCCTTCATCGATCTGCGCGATAAGACGGCAATTCAAGATCTAATGCGCACCATCAGTGTTCCGCCAGGAGAACCGTTCATCATGCAGCCTGGCGAATTTGCGCTAGCGATCACGGAAGAAACACTAGAGCTCGATGACGATGTACTCGGGCGTTTGGAAGGGCGTTCCAGTCTGGGCCGTATCGGGATTATCGTGCACGGTACCGCCGGCCTGTTCGATCCTGGCTGGGCTGGCAAGGCCACGCTCGAACTGAGTAATCTGGGCCGCATGCCGGTGGCACTCTATCCTGGTATGCGCATCTGCTCGTTCACTTTTGAGCAGCTCTCGTGCCGGGTGGCCGTGCCCTATCGAGATAAGGTAGGGAACAAGTACGCTGGCCAGAAACGGCCACTAGCGAGTAAGCTTGCGAGCGAGACTGGCGGCAACTAGTCTACCTTCCGGTGCTCCCAAATCCCCCTTGGCCTCGCTGCGATTCTGCTAGCTCATCGCCCTCTTCGAATTTGATGGGGAACGTTCTCCCAACAACCAGTTGGGCGATCCGGTCGCCTTTCTCGATCACATAATCAGCGTGGCCCGAGTTGAACATGATGATTCGAATTTCGCCGCGATATCCAGCGTCAATCGTGCCAAAATGCGCAGTCACAGAGTGCTTCAATGCTAGACCGCTCCGAGGGCGAACCTGAAGTTCCCAATACGGGGGCAACTCGATCGCAATACCGGTGGGAACTCCTTGGGCCACGCCCGGCGAAAGTACTACACGCTCGACAGATCGCAGATCCATGCCCGCGTCTTCTTTAGGCCCGTGAGCATAGTCGGGTATCGTGGCATCAGGGTGTAATTTCTTGATACGAATCCGT
>CAZDGT010000435.1:0-1986 GCA_964504905.1 uncultured Bordetella sp.
GCATAATCTCGTAGGGAGTCATGCCGGTTTCGCGCTGCGGCACCAGTTGGAGATCGAATTCAATCCCGGTTTCCGCGCGGCTGCCCATTTCGCAAGTGGAGCAGGTCAGGCCCGCCGCTCCCATGTCCTGGATGCCAACGATAGCGCCGGTGCGCATGGCTTCCAGACACGCTTCGAGCAAAAGCTTCTCCATGAAGGGATCGCCCACTTGCACGTTCGGTCGTTTGTCCTTGGAATCTTCGTCAAACTCCGCAGACGCCATGGACGCGCCTTTGATGCCATCGCGGCCGGTCTTGGCGCCCACATAAATCACGGGATTGCCCACACCCGTGGCCCGTCCGAAGAAGATTTCGTCGTGGCGAAAGACGCCTAGCGCGAATACGTTCACCAGCGGATTGCCGTTGTAGCAGGATTCGAAAACCGTCTCGCCGCCCACCGTTGGGACGCCGAAACAATTGCCGTAGTGGGAAATGCCGCCGACCACGCCCTCGAGAATGCGCCGGTTGCGGTCGCCACATTCGGGATCATCCAGCGGCCCGAAGCGCAGCGCGTCCATCACGGCTATTGGCCGCGCGCCCATTGTGAAAATATCGCGCAGAATGCCGCCGACGCCAGTGGCCGCTCCCTGAAACGGTTCGATAAAACTAGGGTGGTTGTGCGATTCGATTTTGAAGGCGATGGCGAAACCGCCTCCGATGTCGATGATGCCTGCATTTTCGCCCGGCCCGACCAGCACGCGATCGCTCTTGGTAGGCAGCTTCTTTAGATGAATGCGCGAGCTCTTATAGGAACAATGCTCGCTCCACATCACCGTGAATATGCCGACTTCCGTTTCGTTCGGTTCGCGCTTCAGGATCGACCGAACTTTGTCGAGTTCGGAAGGCGTCAGGTCACTCATGCCGCGGCAACCGACAAGGAATGAATCATGGATTCCAGAATCACTTTTCCATCGGTGCAACCCAGAAGCGCATCGGAGGCGCGCTCCGGATGAGGCATCATCCCCATCACGTTTCGCTTTTCGCTGCAAATGCCGGCGATGTCGTCGAGCGATCCATTGGGATTATCCATGTATCGCAGCACCACTCGGTTGTCGTGTTGCAGCATAGCCAGCGTTGCATCGTCCGCAAAGTAGCAGCCCTCCCCGTGCGCCACGGGTGCTGAAAGCAATTGCCCCTTGGTGGCAGCGGATGTGAACGGAGTATCTGTTGTCTCGACGCGTAGCGTCACCGGGCGGCAGACGAATTTCAAATCCCGATTGCGCAGTAACGCTCCCGGCAGCAAGCCGCTTTCCACCAGCACCTGGAATCCGTTACAGATTCCCAGCACCAGACCGCCGCCCGCCGCGAACTCGCGCACGGCCGTCATCACCGGTGAGAACTTAGCAATCGCGCCGCAGCGCAGGTAATCACCGTACGAGAAGCCGCCGGGAAGGATCACGGCGTCGACCGGCCCGAGCGTTGGAGAATCGTGCCAGATGAATTCGGCGGAGTGGCCTAAATTGTGGGAAACGGCGTACCAAGCGTCGTGATCGCAATTGCTACCCGGAAACACGACGACACCGAAGCGCATGGGAGAAACTTCAGTGTAACAAAAGAAGAGGCGCGCTCGCGAACGTTTATCGAACTTCGTGGGTCTCGCTCGGCGAGAAGACACGTCGGTACTCGCTTCTGCTCACGAGTCCCGGGGCGCGGACGGCCAGATTAAACACGGTACGTGGCTCGCCACCTTTTGTGCGTATTTGAATCAAGAAAGGTTCGCTCCCCGTTTCATCTCCGCCGTCCACCAACACGTCGGTGCCGTCACCCAGCGTGATGTCAAGATTGCTCCCGGCCAACCCATGCTTGGACCAGCCGTTTTCGTCCTCATAAGAGTCATTGTTAAGACTCGCGCGTTCGCCAAGTCTTCGCAGCTCTTCCTGATTTGCTCGCTCGAAATGGTCTCCCGCCCACCAGCACAGACCGCCAAGCGCAGGGCAACTAGCCCAAA
>CAZDGT010000436.1:0-15553 GCA_964504905.1 uncultured Bordetella sp.
GTGTGCTCAAAAAGTCAGCTTGAGGGCGAATTGAAGCTGGCGAGAGTCCTGGGCGCTCGAAATTCGCCCGAAATTCGCGGTAAATGCCGTGCGATTGGGGATGTTGAAGTTGGGGTGGTTGAAGAGATTGTACGCCTCGGCGCGAAGTTGCAGGCGCATGGCCTCTCTGACCGCGACCTCTTTCTGCAGCGAAAGGTCGAACTCCGCCATCCCCGGTCCAATCACGGCGTTGCGCGGCGCGTTGCCAAAGGTAAAGGGCGCGGGGAGAACGAATGCCGCTGTATCGAACCACCGATCGGGAATCTTTGGGCCCGCATTGGGATCGCGCAGGCTGTTGGGCCGCTGTGCGGGGCCTGTGCCAATATTTGCCTGGTCGCTGCCAATATTCACCGTGAAGGGTGCGCCGGATTGCGCCGTAAAGTTTCCGCCTGCTTGCCAGTCGCCCAGCAGTGCCCGCATCCATTTCCCCGCGGGCCTCAGTATTGGAAGTTGATACACGAAACTGACCACCACGCGATGGCGGTGATCGAAGCTCGAAGTGGCTCTCTCGGCCCCTAGATTGCGCACGTCCTGGGGAAGATTTGCCTCATTCAAAGTTGCGCCGGGGTCGGAGGCATCGTCAATCGCATGCGACCAGGTCCAGTTGGCGTCGAACATCAATCCCCGCGCCAGTCGCCGCCTCGCAGCCAAGGTGAAAGCCTGATAGGAAGCCCAGCCATCCCAGCGAATGGTCGTGAACTGGCTGAGTTGCGGAATGGGGCGCCGCGCCGCGATGTTGCCAGGCCCCGGTGTCGGCACATTGAGCACCGTTGAACTGTCCGCGTGTACCGTCCGCGAGCCAATATAAGCCAGCGACAGCATGGTACTGGCGCTCAACTCGCGCTCCAGGTTGAAATTCCAGACTTCGTTATACTCCACCATGAAATCATGATTCAGGTTGCTGCCGCCCGCAGTCCCCAGGGTGTTTGCCGTCAATGCATTCGCCGTGGTGAACACCGGCGAAAGCGCCACTGCCGAGTTGACTGTCTTCGTGACAAAAAACGGCAGGTTCTGTGAGAAATTTGCAATGATGCCGTACGCGGCCTGATTCGGATAGATGCCGAAACCCGCGCGAACCACGGTCTTTAGATTCCCGGGCAAATTCCACGCGATGCCCGCGCGCGGCGCCAGGCGCGGCTTGCTGAATTGCAGGAGACTGCGGTCCCAACCCGCCGCCGCGGATGTGACAAAGGGAATCGGCATGAAAGGCAACAGCGCATTGGCCGAGGGCGAGATGCTCCCGGAATCGTCGCTCGCGATCACGAAGCGGCCGTCGGGGAGGTTCGGATCGATCGCCGCTATCTGGTTGTTGGCGTCCGTCATGTTCCCGTTGTACTCATAGCGCAAGCCGATATCGAGACTCAGTGCCGGTGCGATCTGCCATTTATCCTGCACGTAGAAATGCGCCCAGTTTGTATTGGCGTCCATTGCCGCTCGTCCCAACCCCACCTGCGCCGTCGTAGGATACCCCAGGAGAAAATCCGCAAAGGCGTTTCCGTCGGCCGCTCCCGGCGTGGATGACGTCCAGCGCGGGCTGAAAGTAAACACGCCGCGCGCGCCATTCGGATTCACGGGGCGCAAGTCGTAATGCATCGCATACCCGCCGAATTTCACAGTATGAGTGCTGCGGTGCCAGGTTACGTTGTCGAAAAATTCCACGTCGCGATTGTCTCGGAATAGAAAGCTTGCCGGATCGCCTTGCGTTGAAAACTGGCCCCCGAAAGACATCTGGGGATAACCGGTATCCAGCGGATTCGCGGTGACTCCCAGCAATCCGTTTTGAGCCGCGAAAGGATTTCCCGCGTTGGGGCTGGTCTGGCCCCCGGTGGCAGTCAAGAATCCAAAGCGTGCTTCGTTGAAAAAGTTCGCGCTGAATACGTGAGCCCAGCTGGCCACGCCGTTGAGGGCGTGTGTGCTCAGATTCCGGCCGAATCCCGGCAACAGACTCTCCTGCAAGACTCCGGATCCGAACGGATCGGTCTGGCGCGCGTCGAACAGCGAAAATCGCGCGTAGGCGGTGTCGCTGCCGGAAAACTGATGGTCCAGACGAGCGCTGTACTCATTGGCGTCGATTCGTTGCGATCCTGTGGCCCTCAGATTTTGCGCGACACCCGGCAGATTCGGCAAGGGAACTTGCTGTAGTAACGCCGTCGCCACGCCATCCAGCCGGGGCGCCTGGATGCGGTTATTCGGAATCGGCTGGCGCTGACCGCCGGTTGTATTGTTCGGATCGAATATCACCGCCGCCCCGGAGAAATCGCCCATCCGCATCGCTTCGGTCGGAACGGAAAATCTCTGGGTGAGCGATTTCCGCAGGCGCTGGCCTTCGTAGCTCACGAAAAAAAAGGTGCGGTTTTTGGCCAGCGGCCCCCCCAGACTCCCGCCAAATTGGTTTTGGCGGAAAGGAGGAATCGGCGCGGCGGCATCGTCGAAGAAATTCTTAGCATCGAAGCGATCGTTGCGGACGAATTCGAACAGGCTTCCATGCGCCTCATTCGAGCCGGAGCGCGACACGACATTGATCACCGCTCCCGACTTGCCGCCGAACTCAGGCGCGTAGGAAGTCTTTTGGATATTCACTTCCTGCACTGAATCGAGCGAGGGCGCGATCACCATGTTGTTGAAGTGTTCGTCGGTCACGGTCACGCCATCCAGCAAATACAGATTGTGCCCGCTGCGCTGCCCCAGGACGTTCACCAGGGTTCCTGCCTGCTGCAACGCATCGCCGCGGGTGCCGCCAGGGGGACGCACGACGCCTTCCGTGAGCATGGCCAGGTCCAGAAACTGCCGGCCCTTGAGCGGGAGCGCCAGCGCCCGTTTGCGGTCCACCGTGTTGCGGATCTCAGCCGACTCCAGTTGCAGGGCGCCCACGCCATCCCGCACTTCCAAGACCTCGCTGGCGTCACCCACCTGCATCGTAAAGTCGTGACGCAGCCGGTCGCCCGTGTGAATCTCAAATCTGGTAACCACAGACTGTTTGAAATCCGCAACACCGGCTGTGAGCGAATAGACACCCGCGGCGAGCTGAGGAAACAGATACTCACCCGAGCCGTTCGAGATTGCCGTGAACTTTTGGCCCGTCTCCGCATTCTGGGCCAGAATGCTGGCCCCTGCCAGGACCGCTCCGGAGGCATCTTGGACGCTTCCGGCAAGCGCGCCGCTGTTCATCTGTGCCCACGCGCTGGCTCCCGCCAGCAATAGGCACGAAATGTACCCGCGGATCATTTGTTGCCACTAGAGATCCTATCACCTGGGGGCCGAAGCCGACGAAGTGCAAATCCGGCGCAAGAAATTACCGCTCGTGCAAAAACTGCGCGCACATCTTTCTCAGGCCCTTAGGGGTTTTCTACGCGGAAAGCCTTATTCTGAAATCACGCAGCGCCAGCAGGTGCCGCGGGGAAAACCAGCTTCTAGACCAGCGCGACGCGGGTGCCAGTTCCACTTCGATGAAGTATCCCAGACGCCGGTGCAACTCGCAGGTTTTTGTAATGCCCCGGAGGACATGTTCCCGGCAAGCGATATGCACTCGGCTGGCGATAGGGAGAGGACAGTCGGTAAGCACGACGGCGGTGCGCTCGCCAATCTCCTCCAGGTTGCCTGATAGTTGCTCCGACACGCCGCGCTTGTTCACGAGTACTACGGCCACCAACTCGGAACACCAATGACGATCTAGGGTGACTTGCTTAACCATGACTTTCTTGATGCAAGTACTAGTCCAAAGAGGAACCGGCAGGCAGACGTCGCGGACGGTCGCGAACGGGATCGTCGTGCTTGCGCTAACCCTCTGTTTCCGCGTCTAATAAATAGGAGGCTCCGTCATAGTCAAGCTCTCGGTACTTGCGTCGTCGAGTTCGGGCAACTCTGCGTTGGTTGCTACTGAGCGGACGCGTCTCTTGGTGGATGCGGGGCTCTCGCGCAAGGAAACCTTTGAGCGGCTGGCCGCGGTAGACGTCGCCCCTGAATCCCTCACTGCGATCCTGATCACGCACGAGCACAGCGATCACATCGCCGGATTGCAGGTGATCGCGCGCAAACTCGATATTCCCATCTACATGTCGCGGCTGACGGCGCCGGCTATTTTCGGAAAAGACACGCCTTGGGCGGAAGATTACACTCCTAAGCTGGAACTTTTTGCCGCCGGCTCATGCTTTCAGATCGGCGACATCGATGTGACCAGCTTCACCATCCCGCATGACGCCGCCGATCCCGTGGGATTCTCCTTCCGCGCGCAAGGCATTAAGATTTCGATCGCCACCGACCTGGGCTACATGCCGGATTCCATCCGTTTCCACTTGCGCGGCTCGGATGTGTTGCTGCTCGAATCCAATCACGATGTGGAAATGCTCAAGGTGGGCCCCTACCCTTGGGCCCTGAAGCAGCGCATCATGGGGCGCAACGGGCATTTGTCGAACGACGTCGCCTGCACTTTCATCCGCGAAGAACTGGACACCAGCACGTCCACGCTGATCCTGGGCCATCTAAGCGCGCAGAACAATCATCCTGAAATCGTGCGCCTGATGGCCGCGCAGGCGCTGGATGGCCGGAGCCTGTTCACGCGCCTGGTGATCGCCGAACCTAAACGTTCCTTGGATCAGCCTGCCGAAAGCTTTGTCTACTAGAAACGTGTACTGAGGAAAAATGATCCCACGATATACCCGGCCCGAAATGGGCCGTATTTTTGGCGACGAGAACCGCTTTGAGCAGTGGCTTGCGGTGGAACTCGCGGCGAGTGAAGCCTTGGCCGCAACCGGTGAAGTTCCCGTCGAGGCCGCACGCGCGCTGCGCCAGCATGCCGCTTTCGACGTCGCCCGCATCCATGAGATTGAGCGCGAGGTGAAGCACGACGTGATTGCCTTCACCACCGCCGTCGCTGAGAAGATGGCCGCAGCGGGGCAGGCCGATGCTTCCCGTTGGTTGCACTATGGCCTGACCTCCAATGATGTGGTAGATACCGCACAAGCGCTAGTGCTGCAGCAGGCTTCGGCGGTGCTGCGGAAAGGAGCGCAGGCGCTGCTTGAATCTCTGAAGCGCCGGGCATTCGAATTCAAGCACACAGTGCAGATTGGGCGCACCCACGGTATTCACGCCGAGCCCATTACCTTCGGTCTCAAACTGGCCCTCTGGTACGACGAGATGAGGCGCAACTTGGCGCGTCTGGACGCCGCCGCGGAAGATCTGCGCGTTGGCAAGATTTCGGGCGCAGTTGGCGCGTTTGGGCACATCGGCCCGGAAGCTGAAGAGAAAATCTGCGCGCGTTTGGGACTCAAGCCCGCCGACATTGCTTCGCAGGTGATCGCTCGAGACCGCCATGCAGGCTGGGTTGCCGCGCTGGCGATCTTGACCGCCACTCTGGAAAAAATCGCTCTGGAAATCCGGCACCTGCAACGTACCGAGGTTCGCGAAGCGGAAGAACCATTTACGGCGGGGCAAAAAGGCTCCTCCGCGATGCCGCACAAACGCAATCCCGTGACCTCGGAACAGATCTGTGGACTGGCGCGCGTTGTCCGCGGCAATCTGAACGCGGCTCTCGAAGATATCGCGCTGTGGCACGAACGCGATATCTCCCACTCCTCGGTGGAGCGCGTCATCCTGGCCGATTCGGCCATCCTCACCGACTATTTGCTGGCAAAAACCATTTGGTTGATCGATGGCATGCGGGTCTATCCTGAGCGCATGCTGAAGAACCTGGAAAGCACCAATGGCTTGATCTTTTCCGGGCAACTGCTGCTCGATCTGGCTGCTGCAGGCATGTTGCGGGAGCAAGCCTACCGAGTGGTACAGGGCCAGGCCATGCGCGCCTGGGAAACCGAGGGCAATTTTCGGGCCAGCATCGAGTCCGATAAAGAAGTTCTTTCTTATCTTTCTATTGAACAGATTCAGAAGGCGTTTTCGGTGGCCCGGTACTTGCTACACGTGGATCGCATCTTCAACCGGGTTTTCCCAGCAATCAATTGATTATAAAAGACTAACTGGTAACAGTACGGTGTCGCAAAATCTCCGGGTCGAAATTTCGGCTTTCGGGGTTAAACTGAGGGTGGTTCGGGACCTCGGTCGTATTTGGCCAGGGTTGAAACAAGATGAGCAATCTGCCACGTAGCTTCGATTACGATCTTGCACGCGTCCTTCTGGTGGACGATGACCCGGCGTCCAGATTAACTCTTAAGACAGTATTAGAAGCGGGCGGCTATAACGTGGATTCCGCTGCCAGCGCCGCGGAAGCAGTAGGAAAGCTGGAAGAGCGGGAATACGAATTGGTTCTCAGCGACTTGCAAATGGAGTCGCCGCAAGCCGGCTTGCAGGTCTTGGCGCACGCTAAGATGATGGATTATAAGCCCGCCACGGCGCTCTTAACCACCTACGAGAACGAGCGGCCGAATCTTCCACGGCGCGAAAACTCCATGTTTATCAAGCCTGTGGACATTCCGGGTCTGCTCGGCAAGGTCGCGGATCTGATCAGCCAGCGCGCCACTCGACGGCTGCAGCGCGAAATCCGTCTGGCCGGCGTCTAATTCCTAGCCCAGCGCGAGGACGGTTTCTTCCAGTTGATCGAGTGCTCCGGCGAAGAAGTGATCCTGGGCATCGATCAATAACAACTCCTTCGGTTCCGGAAGGGCTTCGACCAGCGGCTGCAACTCTTCCACGGATCCAAATTGGTCGTGTGTGCTTTGGATGAAAATTCGCGGCGCCGTGCACTTCTCCAGAAAAGTCCGGTCTTTGTAGACTGTGGGGAACCCCACGGCGATCACACGCCGGGCGCCCGGTTCGCATGCCAGCCGCAACACAATTCGCGATCCGAAAGAGAAGCCCGCGAGAGTCAGCGGCAGCGCCGGGTAGCGGCTGCGCAACAAATCCAAGGCCACGCGCGCGTCGTCGAGTTCCCCTTCGCCATGAGCGTAGCTCCCTTCGCTTAAATTGACGCCGCGGTAGTTGAAGCGGAGGACCACGTGACCGGAGCGGCGCAGGCCACGTGCCATCCTATAGACCACTTTGTTGTGCATGGTCCCGCCGTGCTGCGGGTGGGGATGGCAGACCAGAGCGGCCTCACGGGGCGCGCCATCTTCCGGTTCTTCGAGCAGCGCTTCGAGACGTCCGGCCGCACCGGCCAGGAATAGGCTCTCAATTTTGCGGGGCATTGTGGACGGGATGATTAGTTCGTCCGGTAGTTAGTGAACTGCATGTCGATGCCGAAATCATGGCCCCGCAGCAAGGCAATAATCTCCTGCAGGGTGTCGCGGTCTTTCGCCGAAACACGGACGAAATCGCCCTGAATGGAGGCTTGCGCCTTCTTCTTGCTGTCCTTGATAGTCTTCACGATGTCGCGGGCCTTCTCGATGGCGATCCCCTGTTGCAGGGTGATCTCCTGCCGCATGCTGGAGCCGCCTGCCGCTGTCATCGGGCCGTAAGTCAGACCCTTAAGCGGTACGCTGCGCTTGACCAGCTTGGCCTGCAGAACATCGGTGACGGCCTTTAGTTTGAACTCATCCTGGCTGGCCAGCAGGATCTTGTTTTCTTTTTCCCGCAATTCGATGGAGGAGCGGCTGTCCTTCAAGTCGAAGCGCTGCTGGATCTCCTTGATGGCCTGTTGCACGGCGTTACTCACTTCCGGCAGGTCGATCTTGGACACGATGTCGAAACTGTTATCTGGCATAAAATTTAGTGGCCTAGGGCCGTTTTTACTTTTTGCGTTAGCTCGTCAAGCAGGCGCGGAAGTTCCCGCTGGATGGCATGCTCAACCGCTGCTCTAATGTCGGCCTCCGGTAGTTCCGCCGCGGAAGGCGCTGCAGCCGGGGGGGCCTGCCGCGCTTTCATGGCTTCCAATGCCAGCGGACCCACTACGCGCATCACCACCGAAGCCTCAAACGGTTTTCGCAGAATGGCGTCGCACCCGGCGTGCTGCGCCGCGGCTTCATCCAGCGCTTCGAGCGATCCCGCCGTCAAAATTACCCGCACGTGGCGGCAATTGGCTTTCATGAAGCGGCACAGTTCAATACCGCTCAGGCCGGGCAAGTGGGCGTCGGCGATGATGATATCGGGATCCACGTCCGGCAGCCGCAACGCCGCTGCTTCGCCGTCGGCAACGCAAACTACCTGATGGCCTTCTCCCGCCAGGATGCGCTGACCCATGCGCCGAGCGTGCGGGCTGTCATCCGCCAGCAGGATCACGCTCATGAGGCGCTATTGCTTCTTGCCGTCGGACGGAGCCGAACCCGCGGCGTCCGGTACGGGCTTGGCCGGCGGAGGCGTCCGCGCATCGGGCTGGGTATCGAGGGCCGAGGTTCCCGTCACGGGCGCCACCGTCACGTCGCCTGTAAAGCCAGGCACTCCGCCTTCTGCCGGGATAGGCACGGTAGCGGGAATCTCGCGCTTGGGTGGATCCATAGTGGGCGTGCCACTCTTCGCGGCGTTGCTGGTATCCGGGTTGCGCCGCATAAAGTCAGTCAGCTTGTGAATCTTGCCCGGCTCAACGTGGTTCGCGGCTTCAAACTTCATGCGCGCGACAGCGGCCGGATCGGCATCCGGTATCGGCAGCTCCATCTCTTTCAACTTTTTCTTGGCTAGTTCCGCATACTCGCTCAGCGGATAATCGCGCACAATCCTGGTATAGGCCTCGCCGGCCTTCGGGCGGAAACGAGCTCCCATGCGGGTGTAGGCATTGCCATCCATCCACAGAGCTTCAGCTGCGCGGCTGTAGAGCGGGTACTGGCCCACCAGGCCCGTCAAACGGTTGGTGGCGGCGGCCATGGCGCCCTTGTTGTAGTAGTAGCCACCCGCAACCATTTCGGATTGCGCTAATGCTTCCTGAATGTTACGCAAGCGCTGCTCAGTTCCAGGGGCAAACTTGCTGTTGGGGTATTTCGTCAACAGATCCCGGCATTCCTGCTCGGCGCGCAGGGCGTTGTTGGGATCGCGGTCGGCCTTCTCCATCTGCTGGACATGGATCTCGCAAATCTTGGACTGAGCCTCGGGTGCTTCCTGCATCGTCGGATAGAACAGTTGGAAATCTTTGAATTCGGCCTCGGCCTGCGCCAGGCCTTCGGCGCCGCCCTGCCGCATCCAGCTATCGGCGATCGCGAGCTTGGCTTTGGCCAGAAACTCGCTGGAATCATAAGTGTTGATCAGAGTGTTGAGTGTGAGCCGCGCTATTTCGTAGCGCCCTTTCTCGAGGTCTTTAATCGCTTTGTCGAACAAGACCTTATCGGGCTGCTCGGTGTCCTTGGTGATGGGGTTCTCGTACTTCTTGCGATGGAACCCACAGCCGCCGGCGAATAAGATCCCCGCCAGGGCCGCTATTCCGATTTTCTTAGTGTTGAAATGCATCGCCATGTTCCTTAAAGACTATAGCCGAATCTGGCCTAAACCTGTACCATCCCAGCCGTAACCGCCTGTTGCTGCATCTCCACGAAGGCCTTCGCCGGGTTCCCGGCTCCAAAAACAGCGGATCCGGCCACCGCCCACTCGACGCCCGCCTTGATCACTTCGCTGACATTGGCGAGGGTGACGCCGCCATCGATCTCAATGGGAAAAGTCAGGCCTCGTTCTCGTTTCTTCGCCGCAAGCCGGCGCACCTTATCTAGTGTGTACGGGATAAATTTCTGCCCCCCGAATCCGGGGTTCACGCTCATGATCAGAACAAAATCTACAATCTCCAAGACCTCGTCAAGCGTTTCCAAGGGCGTTGCGGGGTTGATCACGACGCCGGCCTTCACTCCCAGGCTCTGAATCATTTTCAGGGAGCGATCCAGGTGCGGGCAAGTCTCCTGGTGTACCGACACCTGATCGGCGCCAGCCTCGATGAACAGGGGAACGTAGCGGTCCGGGTCGGTAATCATCAGGTGGACATCCAGCGTCAGCCGCGTCGCCTTGCGTAGGGAAGCAACCACCGGCGGACCAATGGTGAGATTAGGCACGAAATGCCCGTCCATCACATCCACATGCAGCATGCGGCAACCGGCCTGTTCCAGGCTGGCTACTTGCTCGCCCAAGCGGGCGAAGTCGGCGGAAAGAATGGATGGGAGGATTTCGGGCATCAGCTAAATCGGGCCGAAAAACGTCATTTCCATGCTATCACAGCGGCGAAAAAACCATCCCCGGCATCCCTTCCGGGAATCCGCAAATGGGTAGCGGCAACCGGGAATCCTTCGATAACCGCCTCATTCTCTTCCTGTTCCAACGCGCAGGTGGCGTATACCATCCGGCCGCCTGGACGAAGATGGGGGCGAGCCTGTTCGATGATCTTACGCTGGCGGTCCTGGAACACTGGCAGATCTGACGGACGGAGCCGCCATTTGATTTCAGGATTCCGCGCCAGCGTGCCGGTGCCGGAACACGGAGCGTCGATCAGGATTCGGTCGAAGAGAGAGCCTTGGTTTTGCGCGGAAAAAGGCAGAGGGTTGACGGCGTCAAGGACCACGCGCTGAGCTTGGTCCGGCACTTCTACCAGGCGGCGAAGGTAGCGGTCACAGGCAGTTACGCGCGCCCCCAAGGCGAGTGCCTGAGCGGTCTTGTTGCCGGGGGCAGCGCACAGATCCAGCACCGTCATCCCTGGCTCTATTTCCAGGAGCGGCACGATGGATTGCGCGCCGATGTCTTGTTGTCTGCCCGTCGCCGGATTGACAAACGATTCAGGTTCCGCGAGCGCTGCCTGCGCGATGCCCGCGGCTACGGCTGGGCCGTAGTGGCTTTCCCAGCGCTCCAGTATCCAGGCGGGTATTGAAAGCTCAGTGGCGCGGTCCGGCCAGCGAACCGGCTCACGGTTCACCTTGCGGAGCACCGCGTTCACAAAGCCGGCGGCGGAGCGTTTGTGCGCGCCCTTGACCAGTTCCACGCTCTCGGCTACGGCGGCATGGGCAGGGATGCGGTCGAGATAGCGCAACTGAAAGATTCCCATGCGCAGCGCCACGCGCACTTCCAGGTCCAATTTGGGTTGGGGACGGCCGGAGAAATGAGCGATCAGAAAATCGAGCTGGCTTTGGTAACGAAGGCAGCCGAACACCAAGGTTTCAGCGAGCGCCGCGTCACGCGTGCCCAGGGCCGCGGTTTCATGACGCAACAACTCCGACGCATACGCGCCGGAGTGAACTTTTATCAGGATGCGGTAGGAAATCTCGCGAGCGGCGGCAACGGCATTCACGGGTTGCGCTCAGCATAGCATTTCGCCAGCCAAGCGAGCCGTGAGTAAGGGCTAGCTGCCTTGGCTAGCGGCAGCGGCGGTGGAGATATTGATCTTCGAGAAGATGGCGCTTACAGCCGGCATCAACGAAGTGGGAAAAACCGCTCCGCCCGCGACCGCCACAAAGCCCGCCATCAGGGCGTATTCTACGAGATCCTGTCCCCGGAGATCGTTGTGCAGCCGGCAGATCCATTTATAAAGTATCGCAGTCATGGGAGAACCCTCGCCTTGTTGTACTCGACTTCTGTATTCATATTCAAGGAAGTACGCAGAAAGGACAAGGGTAATAACACCCCAAAGAAGAAGCTAAAACCCCTTACGGACGAGTGCTATGAAGGCTTGGTAAGTGTCGTATAAGGTGTTCGCCTGACCTTAGGGATTTGTCTGCGCAGGATAGCGGACTACCGTGAAGTTGCCCAGCGTGAGCAGGTCGCTGGTGGCCCCCGCCATCTGGCCGCGGAACGAGATGGTCAAGCTTAGCGACGGATTCTCCGCCGCTGAGCCCGCCCCACTCACAAACGCGAAAGTATTGCCCCAACTTTGCGCGGCCCAGGATTGCCCGCTGCCCAGCACCGAAAAACTGAGATGGCCGGCCAGCGCTATCTCCGCGGCGACCGATGTTCGCGAAAGAATAGTGGTCCCGCCCCAGCGGAGTTCTCCCGTGAAAGGAGTGGTAGCGCCGGTGTGCAGGTAGTGAAACTGGATGTCCAGCCGGTCTCCGGGCGTCAGCAAGCCTGCCGGGATCGTACAGCTTCCCAGCGGCGTCGATGTTGTTGAACTCGTGCTACTGCCGTTGCTGCTACAGATAACCTGAGCCGCCGTGAGCGTGCCCAGGGGGTTGCTGGGATTGCCGTAGCGATAACTTCCCACCAATCGGTCGCCCGACTGCGGAATCGAACCACTGAAAAAAGTGACGACATTGCTCGCCAGCGCAAAGTCGACTCCGTGCTTCTGCAACAGCCCGTTGCGGAATAAGATCAGGCTGTCGATCGGTGAAGGCGCGAAGCTCAGAGTAAACGCGGCGTTGGTCCCGTCGATCGTGCCAGCGGGGGTCTCGGCATCGGAGAATAGTGGTGAAATTCCACCCGACGCTCCTCCGCAGGCGTCCGCGCTGCCATCGACATGCACGCAGTCGCCTAGGTTCCCAGTAGCAGCTTCGATTTGCCCCGCTTGATTGATGACCGCGGTCCGCCCGATACTGAAGCCGACTCCTTCCGTGGGCCGGACGGCAAGAGCGTTGGTGAGTCCAGTCACGTCGCTGATCTGAATGGGGCTGCTGGTGAGCGGCGCCGGCCCGACGACTGTTCCCGTCGACAAGCGCACATCGCGGACCCGCAATCGTGGCGTGCTCGGTGGCACGGCCCACACTTCGGTGAACTGACTTACTCCGCCACTGGCGTAGGTGATGTTGTACTGCGCTCCGGCCGATGCAGTTGTTGTGGGCACGAGTCTCACGTTAAGAACGCCGTTGACGATGGGCATTGTCAGATTTGCGGTGACAATGTTCGCGGTGTCTCCTGCCAGGAAACTTTGCCAGTGGATGAACATGGTACCGCTGAACCGCGTGCCGTCGGCGCGATACAGAATATCTTGAATGGTAGTAAGTGCAGGCTGCCCGTAAACCAGACCAGACGCCAACAGCAACGGTACCAACCGTCTAAGACCAAGCATTTGAAAGCCTCCCAACGCCCCAAAGTCTAGGGACGGAACGCGGCCAGTGTGCCGGTCTAATGCTTGAAATACTTGATTTTATACGGAGCGAAAGACTTCAACCCCACGGTAAGGGCGCAGGCTTCGGGGGCGACTGGTACTTTCGAGGATCGCTCGCTTCGACGGTTTGCCAACTACCGTCCACGTGAATCAGGCGACTGCCGTCGCGCCGATTCAAATCACTCGAGAGTGTTATAAAGTCGTGGGAGTATCGACTATAGGCATCATGGAGCACCGTGCGAAAAGCTCCGGATCGCCGGAGCAGAGCGAACTCTATACGAGAGCGGTCGCCGAGTGTGGTCGCATGTTGGATCGCCTTCCCGCCGGATATGAGGCAGACCCCGACAAACGCCGTGACCTCAGGCAAGAGATACATCTTCAGCTATGGAGAAGCTTTGGAGCGTTCGACGGGCGATGCTCGCTCAAGACCTGGAGCCTTCGTGTAGCCCACAACGCGGCAGCTTCCTACGTCATCCGCGAACGGCGAATGAACGCGAAACTTATCAGTTTCGAGGAAATAGAACGAACCCTGGAGAGTGTAGATAAGCCGAAGGACATTGATTTAGAAAGGACATGGCGGGAGGTCCAGCATCTCATCCTGAAGCTCAGGCCGTTGGACCGGCAGATCATCATCTCCTACCTGGAAGGGATGGATGCCTCTTCCATCGCGGACGTCACGGGTCTCACACCTGCCAACATCGCCATGAAGGTTCATCGGATCAAAAAGATACTGGCACATCGAATTCGAGAGGAGCAGTCGCATGCATGAGCTTCCTGAAATTGTGGAGGTGAGGGCCGCGTGGCTCAATCAACCTGAAGAAGAATTCCTGGTAGACTTCGAACGCATTCACAGACGACGAACGTGGGAATTGTTTTCTGCCACCCGTTCCGAAATTATCAGCAGCATAGGTGCGGCTCTGTTCTTCGTTAGTATCGCCGCCTGGCGTTTTGCGCCGGAACGGGATCGCCTCGTGCAGTTTGTCTGTGCCGCCGTGTTCGTGTGGGCCACCGTAACCGTATTGCGGTTTCGCCACTCAATCTGGGGCTACACGCCCCCACCGGACGCCCTTGCCAGAACCGGTATAGAGCACTACCGGGCGGAATTGCTGCGCCGACGAGACCACCTGCGAAGCGCGTGGGTATGGCACGGCCCATTGTTACTGGCCTGTGTCCTCTCGGCTGTAACCTTTACCAAAGGGATCGTTCCCGGCCGCCTTTGGGATGCGCTGCCTGTCTTACTCCTGCTCGCTGGGTGGTCGGTAATCGGGATCAAGCGCCGCTTCAATCAGGCGGCTGAACTACAGCAGGAGATTGACGAAATCAGCGGCATATCGACGATAGAGGGATGAGGCATGACAATGGCGCAGGCAAGTACGCGAAGACAGCAATCCAGAAAGGAATCTACGATGAAATTATCGAGTCAAGTCTTTATAGTTGGATCAATCCTGATCGGCCTAGGAGACGCTCAGGAGCTTCCGAAGGCTGCACTGCAGAAAGGCATTTCCGTTCAGATGCCCGTCGCGAACCATGCAGTAGAGGTGCGCGCAGCCGACGAGCCGAACGCAACGGTGGTAGCCATCACCGCGAACGGAAAAGTGTTTACCGGCATCGAACCCACTGAGCCCGGCGCACTGAGCCAGTTGAGTGCGGTGACGGTGTATGTAAAGGCCGATTCTCGAGTGCCGTTCCAGACGGTGCTCACAGTCCTGGACGCTTTACGCGGCAAGTCGGTGGTGCTGATTGCAGCATCTCCCGCCAGTGCGGAGAGGGGGATGATCGTTTCGCCGCACGGGATAAGGGTGACCGTATCTCGGTAAGTTACGTAGCGCGAAAGACTTCGACCCCAAGGTAAGGGCGCAAGGATTCGGGGGCAAATTTCCACTTCGACGGTTTGCCGGACATTTCGGCCAACTTACGTGGGGCATCGGCGATGCCATTTCATATTTGGAACTTCGCGCTCTCCTGCGGTGTCTGCAAATGTGAGTTGTTGCGCGACGAATCGTTTGGTACTTCTCGCGCTGGGACACGTGAGATGGTGTCGATACGGATATGCCTTCTAGTTGCCTGCACGCTCCTAGGAGGATCATGCCGTCAACACCGTACGTTCGATGGTTGGAACTCCAAATCCGGTAGATTTACGTGGTGGCGTGGCGAAGTAGCGCTGCCCGCAGGTTTCACTTATCAACAAGAACCTTCGGACACGTTAGCGGGACGTTTCACTTCGCCAGATGGGACACTTGTTGTCCTCCATGACATCGGTGGCTACGCTGGCGCTTACGCAGCGCGTAAAAACGCATTCGTCTTCGAAGAGCGGGTCGCTGAGGGCGCGCGGGTGTGGACCGCCAAAAGGCACTGGCCGGATGGGAAAGGAGGCCGCACCTTAACCCTTATCGCGGTTACCTTTCCGGATTCTGGGTGCGCTAATTTCTTTCTTGTGTCCCCCGGAATCCAAGGCGCAACGCTCATCGATTCTATCGCCCAGAGCTTCCGTCCCAATGGTCGAGATGAGCTCGTTCCGTCACTTTGTCACTGATACGTTCTCCCGGTGTAGTGCCTTCACCACATTTTGGCCGTTCGGGTGAAAATTTACTCGGTGGGATTTTATGCGGAGCGAAAGACTTCAACCCGACGGTA
>CAZDGT010000437.1:0-2237 GCA_964504905.1 uncultured Bordetella sp.
TGACTCGCTCCGCATTACAGAACAGGCTACAAAAGCGACGGACTGACGGCTTGCTTCAGGTGTTCGGCTGGTAGCGGATGCCATGGCTGCGACTACGATCTTCTTGCTTTCCCCCTCCCACGCCGTGTAATCGTTCACGGAATTGCTTGAAAACTGGTCTTGGTTTGGCGGCGTGTGAAGGGTTAGGTTGTCGCTCCGATGGAGGAGCGCACGACCATGCAATGCCCGACGTGTCAGAAACTGAAGGCCCGGATTGCCGAACTGGAATCGCAATTGGCCAGTGCGCGGAAGGACTCGACAACTTCGTCCAAGCCGCCGTCCAGTGATATTGTCAAGCCGACCGGCAACGATGGCCAGCCGCCCGCGGGCGAGCCACGCGGCTGCCGCAACCAGCGGCGAAAGAAACGCCGCATCGGCGGGCAGCCTGGCCATCGTCGGCACGTGCGGCCGGCATTTCCACCAGAGCAGATCGACAAGACGCGCGAGTATCGCCTGGACGAGTGCCCTGACTGCGGCGGCACGCTCTCGGACGATCCCGACTCCGCGCCGCGTGTCATTCAGCAGGTCGAGATCATCGTCCAGCCGATGCGTGTGACGGAGCATCGTGGCTTCGCCCGGTGGTGCGATCAGTGCCAGAAAACGCATCCATCGCCGCTGCCGCGCAAGGTTCGCAAGGCCGGACTGGTCGGCCCACGGTTGACCGCCTTGATCGCCTACCTGAAAGGCCCCTGCCACGCCTCGTACAGCACGATCGCCAAGTTCTTGCGGGACGTAGTGGGCCTGCGGCTTAGCCGCGGCCAACTGGCCAAGCTGGTGCAGAAGGTCAGCGCCGGCCTGGGGCAATCGTACGACGAACTGTTGGCCCGGCTGCCGCACGAACGCCGGCTGAACGTGGACGAGACGGGCCATCCCGAACAGAAGAAGCGGTTGTGGACCTGGGCTTTTCGCAGCAAGTTGTTCACTCTTTATCGCATTGATCCATCGCGTGGATCGGACGTGCTGATCAAGACACTGGGCCGCGAGTTCAACGGCGTGCTGGGGTGTGATTACTTCAGCGCCTACCGCAAGTACATGAAGACTTTCGGCGTCGCGGTGCAGTTCTGTCTGGCGCATTTGATTCGAGACATCAAGTTTCTGGCGGCGCATCCGCACCGCGACAACCGACGTTACGGCAAGATGTTGCTGGGCCACATGCGCAAGCTGTTCGGCGTGATCCACCGCCGCAGGCAGTTTGCCACGATCAGATCGTTCCGCCGTGAGTTGACAAAGGTCCGTAACGCCTTGGTGGCCGACGCGATCTCGCAAGCGCCGTGGACGCGCGAGGCCGGCAACCTGGCCGACCGGTTTGTTGAAAACTGTGACAACTATTTCCGCTTCATCACCACGCCCAGCGTGCAACCGACCAACAACCTGGCCGAGCAGGCCATCCGCTTCGTGGCCATCCACCGGCGGATCACGCACGGCACGCGAGGCAAAGCAGGCCAGCAGTGGTGCGAGCGGATCTGGACGGCCATCGCCACCTGCCGACAGCAGGGGCGATCGGTGTTTGAGTTCGTGTGTCAGTCCGTGGCAGCCCATCTTGACGGCGGGCGAAAACCAACCCTCCTGCCGAATACCAGTTGACTCCAGTCGGCAACGGATGCATACCTCCCCGACTTGCGCACTCACTCCCACCACCCTCGCAGCTCCACGCTCTCGCGTTGGACTTTTCCCGCGCGCCCGTCGATAATCCGTGAACGATTACAGAAATACTTCTGTGGTTAATCGGTAAATCATGATTCCAGCGGCGCCTGAATCGCAGCCCTGGCGGCGGGACGGGGTGCAGTTTCCGTCCCTGGCCGGTCGCGAATCGCCCGCAGCGCGCCGGAAATGCAGACCAGCAAGATCGCCAGAGTCATGTTCAGCGTGAGCCAGAACCTGGCGTTCTGGCGAATGCCGGTGAAGGCGGCGCTGCGCCCGACAAGCGCACTGGCAATGAAAAAGATGGCGAATGCCAGCAGAAACTTCACTCCGAACAACGCGTGATAGATTCCACCGGACGACGGTGGAATCTTCTTTTGCATCTCAATCATGGCAATGTTGTACAACCCGCTCAATAACAAGAATCCGATGGCGCCCATGACGACCTTCGACCACCGCGAGCGGATCTGATCATGCAGCGCCTTGCGATCGGAGTCGCCCAGCACGCTAAGCGACGGCAGCAGCGCGACGCGGGCAAAGATCGTCCCGCCTACAGC
>CAZDGT010000438.1:0-7412 GCA_964504905.1 uncultured Bordetella sp.
ATCGCGCAGCGGATTTGCTCCCCGCGCAGATCACCCGCAATTTGGTCTATGCTGGCAATGCCCAGTACCGCTTAGGTCCAAACGTGTTACTCGGCGTGGAAGCCAGTCAGGCGCGCACCAGTTATTTGGGTGGCAAGATCCGGCTGGTGAATCACTATGATCTTGCGCTGGCTTATTTGTTTTAGTGCGGGCGTGTTGTCCCTTGGCGCGGCCACCGTAACCGGGCGCGTAGAACTGAGCGACTCCCGTGACCCGGCGGTGCGGAATCGCAAGGACTACGCGGGAGTGGTGATCGCGTTGAAACCAGTGGAGGGATCTTTGCCTCTCGCTGCCGACAAACATGTCACGATGCTCCAGAAAGACAAAACATTTTCGCCGCATGTGCTGGCCATTCCAGCAGGATCTGTGGTAGATTTTCCCAACGCCGATCCAATTTTTCACAACGCGTTTTCCAGTTATAGCGGCCAGGTTTTCGATATTGGCCTGTATCCGCCAGGAACCAGCCGCTCGGTGCGTTTCGCTCGGGAGGGCGTAGTGCGCGTGTTCTGCAACATACATGCATCGATGAGCGCCGTGATTGTGGTGGTGGGCAGCCCCTACTTTGCGATGAGCAAACGCGACGGGAGTTTTGAGATCGTCAACGTGCCGGCTGGGCAATACAGTTTGACCGTGTTCCATGAGCGGACAAGCGAGGCCACACTGCGCGAACTGAGTCGCAAGATCACTGTTGGGCCGGACGGCGCCAGTATTCCCGTCATCGCGATTTCCGAGGCCGGCTATCTGTCCATCCCTCACAAGAACAAGTATGGGCATGACTATCCGCCGGAATCGGGCGATCAAGCGGCGTATCCAGGTAAGAAGTAGGGTAAGAAATAATGTTGCCGTCGTTTTCACGGTTATCGCTGCTCTGGAAAATCCTGCTCTCGACGTCCATTGCGTTGACTCTGCTCTTCGCGGTAATGGGCTGGATTGTACAGGACAACGCCACGCGGGCAATGGCGGCCAGCGTTGATGAGGAGGCAAGAGCCAGCTTCCGCGCCTATGATTCGTTGTGGCGCGCGCAGGCCGATACGCTCGCCGCCCTCAGTCTGGTGATCAGCCGGATGTCCGACGTCCGCGCGGCCTTCAGCACGGGCGACCAAGCTACTATCCGCGACTCGGCCGGAGAACTGTGGCAGCAAATCTCCAATCAGAATGCGATTTTTCTGGTGACGGATCCCAGTGGCAGGGTACTTGCTTCCTTAGGGGGCAATCCTGGCGAGGATCTCAGGCGCGACCTGCCTGCCGTGCGCGATGCAGCGGCTAGCTTTCCCAAGCAATCTTCCGGATTCATGACAGCGGGCGAACATCTGTATCAGATCGCCGTCACGCCGGTATACGTGCAGGCGGGAGGCGGGATGGGGTTACTCAATGTGCTGGTGGCGGGCTACAGGGTGGATATGGACGTAGCCAACAGACTGAAGGAAACCACTGGAGGCAGCGATTTTTTCTTTCTGTCGGGGAACGCGGTTGTGGCGTCGACCCTCGATGCGAGCGCCAACGCGGGCGTGAAGGCCGCACCTTCGCCCACCGGGAGCGTAGCGCGAATCGAAGCCAGCGGCGTGCCCTACACCATGCTCGGAACACCTCTGCTCGACGTGACCGGAAAGCGCGTGGGAGAGTTGCGCATCCTGCGTTCGTCGGAGAGCGCCGAACAGAGGATCAGCGCTCTGCGGCGCAACATTTTTGTTGTGTGGCTGATTGCCGTGCTGGTGGGCCTGTGGCTCACGTATAGCCTGGCACGACGCATCTTGAAGCCGGTACGGGAACTGGATCGCGGAGCTGGCGAAGTGTCGCACGGTAATTATGAATACCGCGTACCGGTGGAGGATCCGGACGTGGGCACCCGCGACGAGCTCGGGCGCCTGGCCGCGGCGTTCAACGCCATGTGCGAATCCATTCAGGGTGGGCGGCAGGAATTGATTCGCCAGGAGCGTATCGCTACGATTGGCCGGCTCTCTACCTCGATTGTGCATGATCTGCGGAATCCGCTCGCGTCTATCTATGGGGGCGCCGAGATGTTGATCGACGGAGACCTTTCAAACACGCAAGTCCAGCGGCTGGCGGGCAACATCTACCGTTCGTCGCGGCGTATGCAACAACTGCTTCAGGAGCTGGTGGACGCCGGGCGCGGCCGCACTTCCAGCGCCGAGGTGTGCCAGCTGAAGGACATAGTCTCGGCGGCCTGTGAAATGTTTTCTGGAACGGCGGAGGCCCAAAGCGTGGCCATTGAGGTAGACGTGCCTGAAGATATCGAGCTTCCGCTCGAGCGTGCCCGCATGGAGCGCGTATTCCTCAATCTGATTGACAACGCACTCGGAGCGATGCCTAAGGGAGGGCGGCTGCGGATAGCGGCGCACACCGACGGAGCAGCCGTAGTGATTCGAGTGCAAGATACCGGTTCGGGCATCCCGCCGCAGATTCGGCCGCGCTTATTCCAGCCTTTCGTGACGGAGGGGAAAAAGAACGGAGTGGGCCTGGGACTGGCTTTTTCTCACCAGACGGTTCTGGATCACGGAGGCAAACTGTGGGCGGACGCAGAAACGAAGGAGGGTGCCTGCTTTCTGATTCGACTTCCCCTTTCTATTGCCGTGGCCGATTAGTGCGGTAGGCGAGCGCGACTCCTTACAATGGGTAGATGTCGCACCCTGTAACTCTGATTCCCGGCGATGGCATTGGACCTGAGGTTGCGGGGGCCGCACAGCGCGCGGTCGATGCCACCGGCGTTCGTATTGACTGGGAAATCGCCGAGCTTAACGCGGACCTCATTCAGAAGACCGGCCAGTCACTGCCGCAAAGTGTCCTCGATAGTTTGGATCGCACTCGCGTTGGCCTTAAGGGGCCAGTCGCAACGCCTATCGGAGGCGGCTTTGCCAGTGTCAATGTCGCGCTGCGCAAGCGTCTGGATCTTTATGCCAACGTGCGCCCTGTGCACTCGCTGCCTGGCATCGCGTCACGCTTCGCGGACGTGAAGATCGACATGGTGATTTTTCGTGAGAACACGGAGGACCTTTATTCCGGCATCGAGCACGAAGTGGTTCCCGGCGTGGTCACGGGAATCAAGGTCATCACGAGAACCGCGTCACTGCGCATCGCGGAGTATGCCTTCAAGTTCGCCGACGCCACGGGCCGCAAGAAAGTGACCGCCATCCACAAAGCCAACATCATGAAGCTGGCCGACGGCTTGTTTCTGCGCTGCTGCCGTGAGGTTGCCGAACGCTTCCCGCACATCCAATACAACGAACTGATCGTCGACAACGCGTCCATGCAGTTAGTGATGCGCCCGGAGACCTTCGACATACTTCTGCTGCCGAATCTATATGGCGATATCGTTTCGGATTTGGCGGCCGGGCTGGTGGGCGGGCTGGGCATTGTCCCCGGCGCCAACATGGGCGATACGCACGCGGTGTTCGAAGCAGTGCATGGCTCCGCACCCGACATCGCAGGGAAAGGCATTGCCAATCCAACGGCCATGATGTTGTCCGCGGTGCTGATGCTTACGCATCTCAAAGAACTCGGGGCGGCGAAACGCTTGCAGGCCGCGGTGGAGACGGTTTATGCCGGCAGGAAGCACACTACCGGCGATGTGGGTGGCCGCGCCTCAACCGAAGAGTTTACAGACGCTGTGATCGCGGCCTTATCTTAGTTACAGACCCTTTTTCGCGAGGAACTCGACCAGGTCCACTACGCGCATCGAGTAGCCCCACTCGTTGTCGTACCAGGAGACAACTTTCACGAGGTTCCCGCCCATCACCTTGGTCAAGTCCGAATCGACGATGGAGCTGTTTGGGTTGTGCAGCATATCGCTCGAGACCACAAGGTCTTCGGTATACCCCAAGATGCCCTTGAGAGCCCCGGCTGATGCTTCTTTCAGCGCGCCGTTGACTTCTTCGGCTGTGGTCGATTTGGACGTTACAGCAACCAGGTCCACGACGGAGACGTTCGGTGTCGGAACGCGCATGGCGTATCCATCGAGCTTGCCCTTCAAATCCGGCATCACCAAGCCAATGGCCTTGGCGGCGCCGGTGGAGGTCGGAATCATGTTGATGGCGGCAGCACGGGCCCGGCGCAGATCTTTGTGCGGGAAGTCCAGCACAGGCTGATCGTTGGTATAGCTGTGGATGGTGGTCATCGAGCCCTTCTCAATGCCAAACTTCTCATGCAGCACCTTCGCCACTGGAGCCAAACAGTTGGTGGTGCAGGATGCATTCGAAATCACATTGTGCTTGGAGGCATCATACGATCCGTCATTCACGCCCAGCACGATGGTGATGTCTTCGTTCTTGCCCGGCGCGGAGATGACCACCTTCTTCACAGTGCCGCGTATGTGCTTGGAGGCATCCTTGGCGTCGGTGAAACGACCGGTGGATTCCACCACAACCTGCGCTCCAACACCGGACCAATCGATCTCGGCGGGATCCTTGATCGCGAAAATCTTGATCCGCTTGCCATTGACGATGATGGCGTCCGCTTCCGCCTTCACATCGCCCTTCAGTTGGCCGAGCGTCGAGTCATACTTCAACAAGTGCGCCAGCGTCTTGGTATCCGTCAGGTCATTCGCCGCGACGAATTCTATGTTCGGGTTGTTCATTCCCGCCCGAACGACATTTCTTCCAATGCGGCCGAAGCCGTTGATTCCTACCTTGATGGACATAATCCTCTTTGTGTGTGAGTTAAGTACTAGTCGTGACGCAATTCGCGCTGGACTTCCGCAACCACGTGGTCGCGGTCACTGTTTTCAAGATCCTTGCGGAGCCGCCGCAGTGCCACCCCGACGATATCCCGGTGGTGCAACCGCGACCCCAATTGTTCCGATTCACTTAGTTTAAGCCAAATGTCATGCAGCAGGTCGACATCCTCCGGCCACAAGCGCGGCGGATGAGGACCCAGATTGACGAAAGTCGACGGGCGATCTGGACTGATGACTTCCAGCGAGAACGCATGCCGTGGTTCCGGCAGCTTCTCCCAGGCCCGGCCGATTTGGCGCGCCAGTTCGTCGGACGCCATGTGGGAGCTGACGCCGGTTACCAGACGCGACGCGCTCAACCGGCTGGCGGTATCCGCCATGGCGTCAAAGGGGTTCACTGCCGGCACTACCAGCAACTCCACGCCTTTTCCTTCCTTCTCCGCCATCTCCACCACGTGACTGAAGAGCTCCTTTTCGTAATCGCTAAAGATCTGATTGTCGGCAAGCTCGTATTCGCCCGCACCCGAGGAAATGGGCCGTACGGTCATGACGACGATGTCATAGCGGCGCAGATTGGTTTTCTTGAGCACCTGCTTCAGGTGCTCCATACGATGGTAGTCCCGCACAGCCACCAGCACGCAACCGGGACGGGCGCGCAGGCTGCCACCGTCGATATGCGCCTGATGATCCAGGTTGAACTGCTCCATCCCCTTGGGCTCGGTCTGCTTACGGCGCAGGTTGATCTTCTCTGAAATCGTGAACATCACAAACAAGCCGAGTGTAAAAGCGATGCCGTATTGGGTGGCGATCTGCTTGGTGAATAGATTGGCGATGGCCACCAAACCCAGAACCAGAGTCGTGAGACCCAGGCCGACCGGAATTTCGCGGCCGCCGATGTGAAAGTTCAACGGAACTTTATATTCCTGGTCGCTACGCTGGAAGCGCAGCACTGTCACGCCCAGGGCCTTCATGAAGAAGCTCCACACGACGCCGAACGCGTAGGCTTCGGCCAGGATTGTCATGTCGCCACGGCTATAAATGATCGTCGCAATCTGCAGAAGCGTGATCAGGTTGATCATGCGGAAGGTGGTGCCAAAGCGTTTATGTGGTTCACGGAACCAGGGGACCAGGACGTGATCCTCCGCCACGCGATTCAGTACGCCGTTCGCGCCGATGATCGAAGTGTTCACGGCGCCCGAGAGAATCAGCCCGCCAACGATGACAACAAAGATGTGGAATCCCAGCTTGAGCAGATAGGGCCCGCTGAGGCTCATGGCCAAGCCGCCGATCAGGTTATTGATATACATCGGCCGGACGTTGTCGGGAATGATCATCACCGCGAAAAGCGAAATCACGCCGGTACAAAGCACGGCATACCAGCAGGTGATGTTCGCGGCGATCTTGAGATTTTTCATCTTGGGCGAGGCGATTTCCCGGTACACCTGGGCCAGAGTTTCGAATCCGCTCATCGAGAGCAGCGAATGCCCAAAGGCAATGATGATCACCACCATCGGAATCTGCATCCAGAACGTGCCCTTAAGCCAGCCCTGCGCGTTGTTGGAAAAAACCAAATTCGATGGCTTGGGAGCGGGCGGCAGGTGCCATCCGTTGGTCAGCAGCAGAGTCAGCGGGCACCAGATCAGGAGAATGCCCACCATGACGGTGGTGATCTGCATGATCCGCAGCGCCTTGCCGCTGGATTCGTGCACGCCCTTGATGTTCTGCCACCAGAAATAGATTGTGATCAGGACACCTGCGCCCGCCGCGAACAGATCTACATCTATGTGATACGTCTGATGCAGCAGTCCGCTGATTTCGTTCAGCAACGCACCCAGATATTGCCCCGCGCTAACTACACTAATAGGTCCGGTGAGAATGTAGTCGAAAACCAGCGCGGAAACCGACAGCTTGGCCATCACCGGGCCCATACTGTCATGCACCACCACGTATACGCCGCCGCGCACATACATGCTGCAGCTTTCCAAATACACGCTGCGCACTGCAAAACTGAACAACATCACCGCCAGGACGAACCAAGGGGCGGCTTTCCCCACTGCGGCTTCGGCAGCGCCGCCCGCGTAAAACATGGAAGAGGCGAGGTCACTCAGAACGATGGATGCACCCCGCCAGAAACTGATGAAGGAAAGAGCTACGGTGGTGGCAACGACAACTTTAGGATTGGTTAGCGCAGCCGCCAACCGGCCATCTTGTGAGGACATCTCTTCAACTCTATTCTAGGGCTTCCAGCCCATGGCACGCTCACGCGATGGGAGCGCTCAAAGCCCCTCGTGGAGACGGGCCGCGAGGAAATCGGGTAACCCGGCCGCACGTATTTTGGCTGCCGCCCGATCGACGTCATAGGAGACGCGGCGAAACTCCACCGTACCCTCCTCCGGTGAGTATAGCGCGTAGGACGCACGCGGGTCGCCATCCCGGGGTTGGCCTACCGACCCGGGGTTCACCAGGTAGAAGTAGTCGGGCTCAAGCTCAAGAGTTCGCTCGCGCGGCACCATCGCTGCGGACCTCGGCGCGAGCCGGAAACCGCCTTGCCGGTGAGTGTGGCCGAAAAAAGTGAGCGGTGCGCCTAGGTGGGGCAGCAACGGACGGGCATCCGATGTCGTGATCACGTATTCGTCTTCGTCCGCCGGCGAGCCATGCACCAAATCCACACCTTTATAAGGCAACG
>CAZDGT010000439.1:0-7028 GCA_964504905.1 uncultured Bordetella sp.
CCGGCCGGCATCGAGGGCGAGTGCCGTGGTGCCCGTTTCCCGCATCACCGCGATAGTTTGCGGACCCACTACGGGCACGTCGTAGAGCATGTGCTTCCTGCGGCGCGAACCCTTCACCAGCCGGAGCGGTTTTCCTTCGACCAACGATGCGGCCCGGCGCAGCATCGCATCGGTCCCTTCCATCGCTTCGACGGCGACGCACGCGCGCTCGGCAATAGCGACGCTCTGGCCTATATCGTGTTCCGAAAGAGTCGCGGCGAGGCTGCGGCCGTAGTCGATGTCGCGTTCCTCCTCGGCAGTAGGCTTGCGCCGAGTGAGCAAGCCTGCGGGAGCAAGCAGATCTTTGAGCAGCAGCGTCGAGTCCAATAACTCGATGCCCTCGTCCTTCAGCACTTTGATCACGCCGCCGATCAACCCTTCGGTATTCTTGGTTTCGATCGAAGCCAGCAGTTTTACCAGTCTTAGATCGGGGACGATGGAGGAAAAAATCTTGGCGTGTTTGACCTGCCCGCACATCATTATCTGCGTGATGCCTTCGCGGTGGCAGATGTCTATCAACTTGCTTAGGGCACCTAGCGAGATCCAGTGGCAGCGCACGGCCAGCGGTTCAATTTCAGGCGAGGCCTCTTCCTTAATGCCAATAGCCACGACCTCGATGCCAGCCCTTTTTGCGGCTTCGAGTGCCAACACCGGAAAGCGGCCATTGCCGGCGATGAGCCCGAGAGGCATGGGTTATTTTATGAATCCGCGGCTCGAGGCGGCTATGAACTGGAGCAGTTCTTCGACTTCAGGCGATGCCCCAACCTCCGCCTGAATTTTTCCGAGCGCCTGCGACGTATTCAGCTTGGATCGCGAAAGCAAGCGGAATGCCTTGTGCAGCGCTTCAATCGTTTCCGGGGAGAACCCGCGCCGTTCCAGACCGGTCTTGTTCTCGCCGTAGACTTTGATTTCGCGTTTGGCCGAAGTCGTCGAGAACGGCAAGACATCCTGCGTGACTACGCTGTATCCGCCGATCATGGCGTGACGCCCAATACGGCAGAACTGATGGATCGCACTGCCGGCTCCTATCACAGCCCAATCGTTGATTTCGACATGCCCGCCGATAGTGGCAGCGTGGGACAAAACGCAATGGCTGCCTAGCCGAACGTCGTGCGCCACATGAACCTGCACCATCAGCAAGTTGTCGTCACCAATGGCGGTGAGCATCCCGCCGCCCTCGGTCCCGCGGTGAATCGTGACGAATTCACGGATCTTGTTGCGATGGCCGATGCGCGTGCAAGAACGCTCGCCGCGATACTTGAGATCCTGCGGCGCCATGCCCACCGTGGAGTAAGGGAAGAAAATATTGTCCTCGCCGATCTCCAGAGGACCTTCCATCGTCACGTGCGCTTTGATGCACGTGCGCGCGCCTATGTTCACATCCGCGCCGATCACGGAATACGGCCCGATCTCGGCGGACTCGGCGATTTTAGCGGAAGCGTCGACAATCGCAGTCGGGTGAATCGGCATCGGATGTGGTTATTGGCGGTCGGCCAGAACGCACAGAATCTCGGCTTCAGCCACCACCGTGCCGTCGACGGTCGCAATCCCCGAGACTTTCGCCATCGAAGCCCGGCTACGCAGTACCTTCATCTCCATGCGGAGTCGGTCACCGGGGCGCACCGGCTTGCGGAACTTCGCGCCATCCACGCCTGCCAGTAGCACCAGCTTGTTCTTGCGATCCGGAATCCCGCTGAGCACCAGAACGCCTGCCACTTGCGCCATCGCCTCTATGATCAGGACGCCCGGCATCACCGGATAATCCGGGAAATGGCCCGCAAAGAACGGCTCATTTACGGTCACGTTCTTGATTCCAACCACCCGCTCCGCTTCCAGTTCCTCAATTCGGTCCACCAGCAGAAACGGATAGCGGTGAGGCAGGATTTCCCGAATGGCATCGATGTCCAGGGCGTGACCCGAGGAGACAGGGTTGGAAACAGGAGTGGACATACGGAATTCTGAATTATAGCAGGCGGTATCCTACGGACGATGGGTTTTCCCGAAAAGCAGGTCATTGCAACAATCCGCCAGTTTGTCGAGTGCGAATCGCCTAGTGACGATCCGCCAGGCGTCAACCGCTTTGTCGATCTCTTCGCGGAAACTGTGAAGGATATCGCGCGGGTGAAGACTTTCCCAGGCGGGAAGGCTCACGGACGGCACCTCCGTTGCGAATTTCTGCTGCCGGGAGCCAAGAAGACCGGGCAGATACTGGCGCTGGGTCACTCGGATACTGTTTGGCCGCTGGGGACGCTCCGCACCATGCCTTTTCGTCAGAGCCAAGGGCGTTTGTGGGGACCTGGCGTATTCGATATGAAGGCCGGCCTAGTCTTCTTCATTTTCGCCATGCGAGCGCTGCGGGAACAGGACATCCCTGTGGCGCGCAAAGTCGTCCTGCAGGTTAATTCGGATGAGGAGGTCGGCAGCCCCTCGTCGCGGCCGCTCACCGAGCAAGCGGCGAAGGCCAGCACGGCGGTGCTGGTGCTGGAGCCGAGCCAGGGACTCGACGGGAAGCTCAAGACCGCGCGGAAGGGTGTGGGCGATTATACGTTGACCGTGCAGGGCCGGGCGGCGCACGCGGGCCTGGACTTCCTGAACGGCGCCAGCGCCATTGTCGAGATGGCTCGTCAGGTCCAAAAGATAGCCGGATTTACGCGCCTTGATCGCGGGATCACCGTAAGCCCGGGACTGATCCAGGGCGGTACCCGCAGCAACGTGATCGCCGCGGAATGCCGGGTCGAGGTTGATGTCCGGGCGCCCAAAGCGACGGACGGGCGATATCTGGAACGCCAATTTGCGTCCCTAAAGCCGTTCGATAAGCGCTGCGCCATCCAAGTCAGTGGGGGCTTGAACCGTCCGCCTCTGGAGCGCACGGCGGGGGTTCGGGCCCTCTTTCGTAAAGCCAAGAAACTAGCGGCTGAATTGGGCGTGGATCTGGATGAATCGTCGGTGGGGGGAGGGTCTGATGGCAACTTTACGGCGGCGCTGGGAGTGCCCACGCTGGATGGACTGGGGGCTGTGGGCGAGGGTGCCCACGCGGTCAACGAGAGTATTCTGGTTAACCGTATGGCCGATCGAATCGCTCTTTTGAGTAAACTTGTGGCGGCTCTTTGACGTCAGTTATATGTCTCAATGATATTCTGAAAGTTAGGCTTCCACTCACTCTATGCGTCTCAGCCGGTGGCTGATCCTCGCGGCCATTCTTTCGATCATCGCGTTCGTCCTCCAGACCTATATCAAACGCCAGCAGACGCTCGCGCGGGAAGCGCCGGCGCCTCCGCCCCGGCTCGAAACCGGCATCGACGGACGAGCCAGTGACTGGGTGTATACGCAAAGTGACGGCGAGCACCCGCGCGTCACCGTTCGCGCCAAAAGCTTCCGCCAGGTAAAGGCGCCATCGGTGATGGAACTGGATGGCGTGGAACTCCAGTTGTTCCATAAGGAGGCCGATCAGTTCGATCTGGTCCGCAGCGCCAAGGCTCAGTTCGATATTGCTGCCAAAACCCTGTATTCCGACGGCGACGTCGAGATCACCATGGCTCGTCCGGCATCGAAAGACAAGGTAAAACAGGACGATGAGGCGGCCGAGGATGGTGCTGACGGCCGGATTGTCAAGATCCATACCTCCGGCGTGCGGTTTTCGAGTGACACCGGCAAGGCTTCCACTGACCGTGAAGCCAAATTCGAATTTGAACAAGGGAATGGCCAGGCCCAGGGCGTCGAATACGATCCTGTTGCTCGCGATCTCCATCTGCTTAGCAAGGTGGTTCTCCACTGGAACGCGAAGGGGCCGCGCGCCAAGCCCATGGTGATCGAGGCCGGCGAAGCCTACTATCGCGAAATGGAGTCCAGAGTCTTCCTCCTGCCTTGGTCCAAGCTGACCCGCGACTCACTGCGCATGGAGGGTGGCGCCACCGACGTGACTCTGGAAAAAGGTGTCATCAAAGAAGCGCTGACCCATGCCGCGCACGGCGTACAAGACGATCCTGGCCGCAAGGTGGAGTTCGCGGCTGACACCCTGGTGATGCGATTTGGCGAAGGCATGACGATCCAGGAGATCAAGGGCCAAACCAACGGCAAGCTGGTTTCTACTTCCAGTACCATGCGCACCACTGTGACCGGTGATGTGATCGACCTGCAATTCGATCCGGCAGCGCGGGAGAGCACCCTCACTCATGCGCTGGCGATGCAAAAGGCGGTTGCGGAGGCCCATCCCCTGCAACGCCCCGGCGACGTGCTGGCGGATACGCGGGTCTTGCGCAGCGAAGTGATCCATCTGAACATGCGTCCGGGAGGGAAAGAGATCGCTACCGTCGAAACCGATGGCGCCGGCACTGTCGACTTTCTGCCTAACCGAGAGGGGCAACCTAAGCGATTCCTCAAAGGGGACCGCATCTGGATGACCTACGGGCCTGACAACCGGATTCAAACCTTCCGCACGATCAATGCATCCACGCGAACCGATAAGCCGGGCATTCCCGCTCCGCCACCGATGCTGACGCAAAGCAAAGAGCTGCTGGCCACGTTCGATCCCGCCACCAGTGAGCTGCTTCGTTTGGAGCAGAAAACCGATTTTCGCTACGAAGAGGGAGTCCGCCGCGCCACGGCCGACCGCGCCACCCTCGAACAAGCTAAGGACGTGATCACCTTGGAAGGTTCGGCCCGCACCACGGACCCCACTGGCTCAGCCGCCGCCGATCGTCTCGTGATGAATCAGAAATCCGGCGATGTGGTGGCGGATGGCCATGTGGCTACCACTCGGATGCCGGATCAAAAGCCCTCGTCCTCTGCCTTGCTCTCCGGTGCTGACGTGATGCAAGGCCGCGCGCAACACATGACCTCGAGTGACCGCAACCAGAAGCTGCACTATGAAGGCAACGCTGTGGTGTGGCAAGGCGCCAACCGCGTGGAGGCAGACCGCATCGACATCGATCGCACGCGCCAGGTTTTTGAGGCGCACGGGAAAGTGGTGAGCCAGTTTGCCGATAAAGCGGCTTCCGACAAGACCGAGGCGGACAAGGCCAAGCCTGCTGCTGGCCCGATCTTCACTGTCGTCCGAGCGCGTGATCTGGTCTATACGGATGAAACCCGTCTGGCTCACTATCAGGGCGGCGCTGCCATGGTCCGGCCCGGGCTTACCGTAGCCGGCAAAGAGCTGAAGGCCTTCCTGAATGCGCCAAACTCCACCACGTCGCTCGAAAAAGCTTTTGCGGATGGCGCCGTCAAGATTGTGAGCATTGCCGAGAAGCGCACGCGCACCGGGACATCCGAGCATGCCGAATACTACACCGGCGAACAGAAAGTGATTCTAGACGGCGGCGATCCGCTGCTGGTGGACAACATAAAAGGGCAGACACGCGGCAAACAATTGACCTGGTGGTCCAACAATGATAGGCTGCTGGTGAACGGTGTGGAGAACCGTCCCGCCGATACACTCCTCCGCAAAAAATAAAGGCCAGAAGTGCATATCCTCGAGACAGCGGAACTCACCAAATCCTATCGCGGCCGTAAAGTCGTCGATAACGTTTCGGTTCGGGTGAAGCAGGGTGAAGTGGTTGGCCTGCTGGGACCCAACGGCGCGGGCAAGACCACCTCTTTCTATATGATTGTCGGCCTGATCACGCCGGATTCCGGCCGCATCCTGCTGGATGACAGCGACCTCACTCAACTGGCCATGTATCAGCGTGCGCGCAAGGGCATCAGCTACCTGCCTCAGGAAGCCTCGGTATTCCGCAAGCTGTCGGTTGAAGACAACCTGATGGCGATCCTGCAAACTCTCCGCCTGAGCCGCCGCGAGCGGCTGGACCGCATGGATCGCCTCATCGAACAGTTGGGATTGGAGCAGGTTCGCAAGAGTAAAGGCTACGTGCTTTCCGGCGGGGAGCGCCGCCGCGTGGAGATTGCGCGCAGCTTGGTGATTGAGCCCAGCTTTCTGCTGCTGGATGAGCCGTTCTCCGGCATCGATCCCATCCAGGTGCTGGAGCTGCAGAAGATCATCTTCGATCTCAAGAATTCCGGGATCGGGATCCTAATGACGGACCACAATGTGCGCGAAACCCTGGCCGTGACCGACCGCGCCTACATTATCAACAACGGGCGCATCTTCCGCTCCGGCTCACCCGAATCGCTAGGAAACGATCCGGAGGTTCGCCGGGTATATCTGGGAGAGCACTTTACGATGGGGATCGAAAGCACGCGTGTCCCGCGCGTTGATTGAAAGTCTGAAGAAAGCGGCGATTAGGCGGCGGCGCCGGCGGTCTGCTGACCCATGGAGTTCGCAAAGTGCGCGACCACCATGGACATCTCTTCCAGCGCTTTGCGTGCCGCGCTGGGTGAGAAGCTGCCGCTGACGTTGTACCAGGCGCGCGTCACGCGGTAGTTCAGAGCCAGCATGCGATTTTCGAGTGACGAACCTTCCACGTCGGAATCGCCCGCTTGCTTGAGCAGGTTGCTCAGCACAGCGTAGTCGCGATCGAGAGCATCGCGCAGCGAGTCCAGGTTACCCGCGCTCGCACGGAGCTGGGTCTGGACGTCGAGGAATCCGAGTTGATTCGCTGTCGCCACTTGCGCCGCGAAGTCCCGAGTCGTTTTCGCGCTCAGGATCAGCATGCAGGTATAACGGAACCAGTACCCGAACAGCAGCACGGAGCTGACGGTAATGATTATGGTTGTGACGAGTTCAATCATTTTGTCGGCTTCGAGTTGTTTCCGTGACCCGCATAGCTAGGCATCGTGTAATTCAAATCTAGATGAAGCATAACACCCGATCTGGCTGGTTTCAATGCTTTTGGGGCGTTCTAAGGTCATTTTCCCGAGCGCCCGTAAGGTCCCGTATGTTGAACGTCATATTCGCGGGTGCGTCCGGATTCCGCTCGCGGTATTTGGCGTACAAGGCTGCATAGCTGGCGGTCGAAAACTGCGAAACGGGAAAACTAAGCCTGGTGGCGGTACTATCAATCCACTCCCGAGGACCTTCCAATTCCAGATACACG
>CAZDGT010000440.1:0-7615 GCA_964504905.1 uncultured Bordetella sp.
GGGGAGGATTCGAACCTCCGTAGCTCGCAAGGAGCGGCAGATTTACAGTCTGCTGCCATTAACCACTCGGCCACCTGTCCGGCTCGCCACGCGCTCCCGCCAGAATAACAGCGGAAATGCAGGGAAAGGTCCGCGAACGACCACGACACACGCGGACTCGTAGGCGTAAAAACCAGTATAGCAAAGCTGAAGAATCTGCGACGAAAGGCAGTTTTTTCACCCCAGCGACCTGCTACCCTAAACGCAGGCTTAGTCCATCAGCGGCCAATGGATTGCAAGTAATCTCGTGGCAGAGAGCAAGGAGAGTAATGCAAATCCGAGTTGGCTACGAGTTGACCTACAATTGTCCGCAAGAAACACCTATGATACTGACCGTGAATGTTCACTATTCACGGGCCTCCGACATCGTCACGCCGGACTACATGACCAGCGACCCGGCCGTTCCGGTTGCCGGGTATCGGGATGGCTTTGGCAACTGGTGTAACAGGATCGTGGCACCGGCCGGACGTATTCAAATTCGTGGGTCTGGAGAAGTAAGAGATAGCGGTCAACCGGATCCGGTGGTTCCCTCCGCCTGCCAGCATGCAGTCCAGGATCTGCCCGAAGAGACGTTGGTTTTCCTGCTGGGTAGCCGCTATTGCGAGACGGATCGCCTTTCGGAAATCGCTTGGAGCCTCTTCAGTGGAACCGCGCCGGGCTGGGCACGCGTGCAAGCGATATGCGATTTTGCCCACAATCAAATCACATTCGATTATCAGAATGCGCGAGCCACCAGAACGGCTTGGGAAGCTTACAACGAACGCACCGGAGTTTGCCGCGACTACACCCACCTGGCCGTCGCGTTCTGCCGCTGCATGAATATTCCCGCGCGTTACTGCACTGGGTACCTGGGCGATATGGGCACGCTCCCTCCCTACGGCGTTGGCGATTTCGCTGCCTGGATGGAAGTTTATCTGGGCGGGCGCTGGCACACCTTCGACCCACGCAACAATGTCCCGCGCATCGGACGGGTACTCATCGCGCGCGGCCGCGACGCTTCCGATGTTGCGATCACTACTACTTTCGGACCGGCGGTATTGGAGAAATTTCAGGTCTGGACTGACGAAGTGGATGCGAATGTTGCAGCGTATTCTGGAATCGGCGGCAACCTTCGCTGATGGCGATTCTGACTGTACGGCACCTTACTGTGTATCGATACTCGGAGCCCGTAGGGCTCGGCGAACACCGCATGATGTTTCGGCCGCGCGAGAGCCACGACTTGAGACTGTTGAAAACGGGATTAACGATCTCCCCGCGTCCGGCTAGCCTCCGCTGGCTTCACGATGTGTTTGATAACTCCCTCGCCATAGCCACGTTCGATGGAGAAACCACCGAACTAAGCTTTGAGAGCACCATCATGCTGGAACACTTTGAAACCGCGCTGCCGGATTATCCCCTGGAAGAACAGGCGAGAACCTATCCGTTTCGCTACGCAGACGACGAGCTTCCAGATCTTGCTCCCGGATTGATGCGCCATTATCCCAGTGACGATGTGGCTCGCTGGGCAGAAACCTTTCTCGATCCAGCGGAAAACACGGGAACGATGAAGCTGCTGCAAGCGATTACCGCTAGGATCAAGGAAGATTTTAAGTACCAGCGCCGCACGGAGAAGGGAATTCAGAGCCCTAGTGAAACGCTGCAGAGCCGGCAGGGAAGCTGCCGGGATTTCGCCCTGCTCATGATGGAGGCCGCGCGATGGTTGGGCTTGGCGGCCCGCTTCGTCAGCGGATATATTTTTGTTCCGGGAATGGATGCCCCGGGAACCACTAGCGGCGGGTCCACGCATGCCTGGATGCAGGCCTACTTACCTGGCGCCGGATGGGTGGATTTCGATCCCACCAATAACATCATCGGTAACCACAATTTGATCCGAGTCGCGGTCGCGTGGGACCCTCGCCAGGCGTTGCCTTTGTGGGGCACCTACATCGGCGACGCCTCATCTTTCCTGGGGATGGATGTCTTGGTGAGTGTGACTGAGGCGACGGCCTGCTAAACCCGCGAGTCCTTCAGCCGAACGGCAAGAGCCAATTCGTGATCTTCTGCGATCACGCCAGCCCGCAAATCCCTACAGATCTCAACGATCTAGGATTGTCTTCCTATCATCTATCGCGTCACATCGCCTGGGATATTGGTGCCGGCGGCGTGGCCGAAGCGCTGTCCGAAATCCTTGACGCGCCGGCGGTACTGAGCCCGTTATCGCGCCTGGTGATCGACTGCAATCGCCACTTGGACGCAATCGATCTCATTCCCGAGCAAAGTGACGGCACTGTGATTCCAGGTAATCAGAACGTGACGGCGCAAGCGAGAGCCTCGCGTATCGAACGCTGGTTTGAACCATATCACTCGGCGGTCGAATCCATTTTCATCGAGCGCGAATCGCGGGGCGTCCCCTCGATCGCTCTCTCCATTCATTCCATGACGGACAATCTTTCGGGAAGCCGCCGCCCTTGGCAGATTGCGTTCTCTCATCACGGTGATCGGAGCCTGGTTGACCCAATGATCGATTTCTTGCGCCGTTCGACTGACATCGAAGTAGGCGACAATCAACCCTATTCGATGGACCCGGCAATCGACTACAGCACGCCCTTCCATGCTGTACGGCGGAATCTTCCCTATCTACAGGTTGAATTTCGGCAAGACGAAGTTCAAGATGCCGCGGGACAGGCTCGTTGGGCGCAGCGTTTCGCCGAGGCATTGGCAGCAGTTGCTATCCGCGAATAAATGTAAAATGGAAATGGCCATGTTTGCCCCGCACCAAAATCTGAGCGATCAGATTAACGGGAACATCATCCGCAGCGAGATCGAAGGCGGAGTGGACTTAAGGCAGCTCCCGCCCGAGAGCATGCTAAAGGTGGAGACGCGGAACCGCGCCTACACGATTGTGATGCAGCGCGACTGCAACGCCCTGATTTCCGGACACCCGGAGTTCTGCCCGCAACCAGTGTTGGTTCGTATTCACGGGTCGAACTGGGGTGGATCGATGCTCAAGACCGCCTATTTAGGGCGCGGGATGCATCTGGAGTTCCGGCACCCGATGTTCGAAGGACTGATCGTGACTTCGCCGATCCGCGATATCCAGCTACTGCCGCAAGCGGCGTAAATCCCTACTGCGTCTGCAGCGGCAGTTCGTAGTAGAAATAATCCTGCCCCGTGGCAGCATCCTGCACACCGGTCAAATAGATTCGCGATCCGGGTTCAAGATCGGCGTTGAAATAGAAAAAACCGAATGCTCGTTCGCCCACCGGCAGCATCTTGGCCGTAAATGCCCGGCCTTCGATCTCCCAAACATTGAGTGGACCTTTCTTGACACGAGTTGGAAGTGGCAGGGGCAGAGGACTGCTGCCACCAATTTTCGGCGCCCTGGTTGCCTGGCCTAAGCGCTGCACGTCGTCCGGAGGGATGGCGGAGACATGCTTGCCGTCAGCGGTGACAAACTCCGCTTTCAAGCCCAGACGCAGTGCTTTTCCAGTTTCGTTTTCCAGAATCACCAGCACTGGCAGAACACCGTATTTGTTGGGGTTGAGCTTACCGAACGCGGTGGCGGTCTCGGCGTCCGTGACATAGGGCGCCGCGGCGATGGCGATTTTATCCAGCGTCTGATGCGACGGAAAGGACGCCGCCGGACCCGGCGCGAAGCGCGGTTTGTCCTTGTCGGCAGCGAGCGCCGCCGTTATACTCAATAGAACGATTACCGCCACGCGTCTCATATATTTCCTTTACCAGCTTCTGCAGATCGCCCTCACTCCTGCGATCGCCCTCTATCTACTTTACCGGGGATTCCGTGACCGCAGGTACCTCGCGCATATCGGAGAGCGCCTGGGGCTTTTGCGGGGCTCCCTACAAACGACGGGTAGCGGAGCCATCTGGTTTCACGCGGTTTCGGTGGGCGAAGTGCTCTCCATTGTGGAACTACTGCGCCGCCTGCGTGCCGAGCGCCCTTCCGTGCAGCTATTTGTATCGACTACAACGCTGGCCGGGCGTGCCGCCGCCGAACAGAAACTGGCGGGCTTGGCCAATGGTGTGTTTTTTGCACCAATCGATTACCGCTCCACGGTGCGCAGGGTGCTGCGGCAACTGCGGCCATCGCTGGTAGTGGTGCTCGAAACCGAAATCTGGCCGAATCTGTATCGCGAAGCCAAACTTGCTGGCTCGTCACTGCTGGTCGTCAATGGACGGATCTCCGACCGTGCCCTGCCGAGATATAAGCGCTGGAGCTGGTTTTTCCGTTGTGTGCTCGCACAGCCGGATACGATCCTGGTGCAAACCGAAGAGGACGCCAGGCGCTACGTCATCGCTGGGGCGCCGCCGGATCGTGTGAAGGTGGGCGGAAACCTGAAGTACGATGTCACGCCGCCTGCATTCACAGGGGGCTTCCTTGATGACATAAAGGCTGAGCAAGTTTGGATTGCAGCAAGCACCATGCCCCCCGCGGCCGCTGGGGATGTGGATGAAGACGATGCGGTGATTCAGGCGTTTCGAGAAGTGTCCGCGTCTCATGCCGGCTTGCTCTTGATCCTTGCGCCGCGCAAGCCAGAGCGCTTCGACATCGTTGCCGAAAAACTCACTCGCGGGGGCGTGGCATTTACTCGTCGCACGGCGCTCGCGCCTTTGCAGCTCCCCGGTGTTCTCCTGCTCGACACCATCGGAGAGCTCGCGGCGCTCTTTGAGAAAGCTGACGTGGTGTTCATGGGTGGTACGCTGGCCATGCGCGGTGGCCACAATATCCTGGAGCCCGCCTACTTCGGCAAACCCATCATCGTTGGGCCGCACATGGAAAACTTTGCGGCCATTGCGGAGGAGTTTCACCGTGCGGAAGCCCTACGTCTCATCCAAAGCCCTGAGCAACTCGGCAACGCCGTAACGCAACTTCTTGCAGACGGTTCGGCTCTCGGGGAACGCGCGCGTTCCCTGGCGGAGGCGAAGCGCGGTGTCACGGCGCGTATCGTACATGACATTTGGGAGGCGTTCTCCGCTGGCGTCCCCAGCCCACTACCGAAGCTTCAGGCGCGCATCGTACTCACGCCGCTTTCTTGGATTTGGCGCCTAGGGCACCGGATCAACGTAGCGCTCATTCTCTCCGCTCAGCGGTCGCTGAAGACTCCCGTCATCAGCATTGGCGGACTCACCATGGGCGGTGTTGGAAAATCGCCAATGGTGGCGCACCTGGCCGCACATTTTCAGAAGGCCGGCCGTAATCCCGCGATACTCACGCGAGGATACAAGCGTAAATCGGCCGAACCCATCGTGCTGGTGCCCCGCGGTGGCCAGGCGAGTTTGAATCTGACTGGCGATGAAGCTCAGATGCTACTGCGCGCGGGAGACGCCCACATCGGTGTCGGGAATCATCGCTATGCAGTGGGCTGCCAGATGGAACAGTCTTTTGCCCCTGGCGTGTTTCTGCTCGACGATGGTTTCCAGCACCGCAAGCTCGCCCGCCAACACGATATTGTCTTGATCGACGGATTGAATCCCTTTGGCGGAGGTGTGTTTCCCTTGGGGCGCAGCCGTGAACCCGCCGATGGGCTGAGCCGCGCGACGGCCATCGTGCTGACGCGCGCAGAGCCCGGGCAGCACAATACCGGTTTGGAGCGCCAGCTGCGTCGCTATAACCGCACGGCACCGATCTTCCGCTGCCGCGTTACGCCGCGCGAATGGGTGGATGTGAACTCGACGCTCACCATTCCCGTGGCGCAACCGGGCTTCAAAAGAGTAGCGGCATTCTGCGGCCTGGGGAATCCACGTTCGTTTTGGAGTACGCTCGAAGAATTGAAACTCGACTTGGTATTCCATTGGGCTTTCGGCGATCATCATTCTTACTCGCCTACCGAGCTGCAGCGTCTGCTGGCCCAGGCCCAGACGTGCGGGGCGGAAGCGCTGGTCACGACCGAGAAGGACGCGCTCAACCTTTGTGAGGGAGCCGTTGCCATCGTCTCGCCGCTAAAACTGTATTGGTTGAAAATTGGAATCGAAATTGAGCGCGAAGAAGAGCTGTTGCAACAACTTCTTCAGCCGCTTGAACAGGTACCGCGATGAAAACCGCAATTTTCGGGGGCACCTTCGATCCCGTTCATTCGGCGCACATTGAGATGGCGCGCCAGGCGGCGGACCGGTTCCAGCTGGACCGCGTCCTATTCATTCCCGCAGGCAATCCGCCACACAAACACGCTGACACGTCGTTCGAAGACCGGTACCGAATGGTCGAACTGGCCTGCACGGCCGATCCGCGCTTCATCGCATCGCGGCTCGAAGAGGGCGAGCGGAAGAGTTACTCGATCGATACTATCGAGCGAGTGAAGGCTGACGCCGGCAATGTATTCTTCATCATCGGTGCGGACGCGTTTGCCGAGATCCAGACTTGGCGCCGCTGGCAAGATGTAGTTCGCGCCGTCGAATTCATCGTGGTCGCGCGTCCGGGGCACGAAATTGTCAGTCCACCTGGTGCAACCGTGCATCGGCTGGAGACTGTGGAATTGCCCGTCTCTTCTTCTGGAATTCGCGACGCGTTGGTGCACGGGGAAACGCCTTCGGAGTTGCCACATGCGGTTGCCAATTACATCCGTGCAAACGGATTGTACCGGCGTGTTAGTGGTCTCGAGTCGTGACCAGGTCCGTTACCGCCGTCAGCGCGCGCTGATACGGAGATTCCGGGAACTGGCCAATGATGGCGCGTGCCTTTTCCGTGAACGCCTGCGCCCGTTCCTGCGCCCGCTCAATTCCGTGATGCCGATGCAGGATGTTGAGGATCTTGCTGAACGGCACTTGATCGTAATTGCCGTCGCTGAGCACCGTTTCCACCAGCTTGCGCTCTTCGGCGTCGGCGGTTTCAAGCGCATAGATTAGCGGAAGCGTAACTTTACCCTCGCGAAGATCGTTGCCGACAGGCTTGCCCAGGATCTTCTCTCGTGAGGTTAAATCCAGAATATCGTCGACTAGCTGGAACGCGATACCCAAGTTCCATGCGTAGTCCGCAAGCTGTGTTTCAATCGCCTCGCCGGCACCCGCGCTGATGGCTCCGAGCCGTGCGCACGCGGAGAAGAGGCTCGCGGTTTTGCGGTCAATCAGCTCGAAGTAGTCAGCCTCGCTGATGGCGATCTTGCCGATGCGCTCGAGCTGCAGTAGTTCGCCTTCCACCATCATCTGCGTCAGGCTGATCAATAGATCCAGGGTAGGGAAGTTGCGCTCTCGCACGGCCACCTGAAACGCCTGCATGTAAAGCCAGTCGCCCGCCAGCACCGAAGTATGGTTGCCCCAGACGACGTTGATGGACGGACGCCCTCGTCGCGTCTTGGCGAGATCGATCACGTCGTCATGCACCAGCGTGGCGGTATGGATCATTTCCACGACGGCGGCCATGCGGATCAGCATGGGATTCGCATCACCCAGCATGCGTCCGGAAAGCAACACCAGGATAGGACGCAGGCGCTTGCCTCCGCCCGCCTGCAGGTATTGGTTGATGTAATTGATGGCCTCGACCGAAGCCACTGATTCCAGCCCGATCTCTCGCTCGACTTTTTCAAGATCCGAGCGCACCAAGTCGAAAATTTCGAGCGCCGATAGGGTTTGGCCGATCTTGCCG
>CAZDGT010000441.1:0-9630 GCA_964504905.1 uncultured Bordetella sp.
GTGGCGATCTCATACATTCGCACCGGAGCGCCGTTCTTATACGTGACCACGATACTCTTGTAGGCTTCGGCATTCATCAGTTGGCCGGAAGCCAGTATCGTCGTCATGGAGTCATTGCCGTAGAGCGTGCCGACGGGAAGGTTGACGTTGTGGCTGCGGATGGCGGTTTCCACTTCGTCGATGCCGATGCCCCGGGCGGCGAGTTTGTCGGGATTCACTTGTATGCGTACCGCGTATTTCTGTGCGCCCTGGATGACTACTTGGGCGACGCCTTTGATCATGGAAAAACGCTGCGCCAGCAAGGTATCTGCATATTCGTGCACCCGTGACAGCGGCAGCGTCTTGGAGTGAATCGCCAGATAGATCACCGGCTGGTCGCCCGGATTTACACGCCGAAACGATGGCGGCGTCGGCATCCCCGCCGGGAGCTTCGGAGCCGCTTGTGTGATGGCGGATTGTACGTCTTGGGCTGCCGCATCGATGGGGCGGCCCAGCGCGAACTGGAGAGTGATCGAGGACGCTCCCAGCGTGTTCACCGAATTCACTGAATCCAGCCCGTCAATGGTGGCGAACTGGCGCTCCAGCGGGGTTGCAACGGCGGAGGCCATGGTCTCCGGGTTCGCACCCGGAAGACTGGCGCTGACCACCAGGGTCGGCATTTCAATATTGGGCAGATCGCTTACGGGCAATGCGCGATAAGCCACCACGCCAAACAGCACGATGCCGGTCATCACCAGCGTAGTCGCGACTGCACGGCGTATGAACAGCTCCGTGAAGCCTTGCGATTGAGGAGTGAAGGGAAGACCCTTCCTCATGAAATTTCTGCTTGGGCAAACAGCATCCGGCAAGCCTCCAAACGAGGTCAAAACCTCAGCGTGAGGTTAAGGGATGCATACAAGGCAAGCCTACGGTTCGGGAAGGTGTCAGCGCGGGTCCGCGAGCGGGGCGGAAATCCCAGAGACAAGGAACTAACCAGCATCGTAACAGAACCACCAGGATGGTTCCAGTGGCTCCATTGTTTACCTACTTTCTACGAGTGGCGTAGCGATCGCTTTCCGTCCAGTGCTGGACAACTCCTGTCACGGCACCTTTTGCATCCTTGAGGAACTCGATAATGTTCCCCTCCATGCTGAAGCTGGTTTGCGACATCGCGATCAATTGAATTTTTCCCATGCCGCCTGGATCGATCATCAGATGGTCCCCTTCCAACGTGACTAGCACGGGGGCGGCAGATTCAGACGAATCGTACCTTCCGACGTACTGGCTCAGGACATCCTTAGAAACCGGGAACTCCTCCTGGCGTTTGCCCACAAGGTGCGGCTTATCATGCTGGCTTTCGCAGATGAACTCGATCAATTCCCCATCTGGCATCAAATCGAGATCGACAGGAAGCGTCCACGGCTTGTTGTAAGCCTTGGGATCTTCCACCGTCACCTGGAGCTCGATATGGCCGGCGTCGCGGCGACGGAAGCGCTCCGTCATACGCAACGCTTCCGAGTGGGGATGCCCGCCTAAATCAAGGGACGTCCGGTCGTTATAACCGGTGGTTGTGACCACCAGCGTGTCTCCCTCCCAGTGCCCAATCGAGTACCCCATCCAGGTGGGATTGGGATCTTTGGGCAACTCGCGGCCATCTGTGAACACTTGGCGGAAAAGGGTCTGGTATTCGTAAAGGAAGATGACAAGATTCGGCGTCTGGACGATCTTCACAGGCGAACCGACCGAAGTGCTGGCTTTCGGGCCGGGCGGCAAACAATTGATCCCGTCCGTGTCGTTGCGGAAATTATCGCCGCTTCGCTTGTAAAGGGCCGCCGCCCACGGCTGAATGTCCTCGGGCTTAAGATCCGGCAGGGCGTTGAGCAGGTAACTTTTGTGGATCCGCCAGAGGCCGGAGAGATCAGGCTTGCCGTCCGCGGTTAGCGGAGCCGGAGCGGAGAGGTTTGGTTTGCCGTCGGGCGTTCTGGGTAATCCCGGCGTCGGGCGGGCAGTCCATTGCGCTGCGAGCGGCGATAGTGACGCGGAAAGAACGATCAGCTTAACAAGTGTTTTCATCTGCCATTCTCCAGTCAAATACAATATTAGTAATATCTGCCTCATGAAGCACTCTCGCTGGATCGCCTTCGCTGGAGGCATAGGTATCGCCGCCGCCCTCCTGCTTCACGCGGCCAAGACTGACGGCATGAACGTGATGACCGGGCCGAATGCATTCACGAATACGGCGTCTCTCCGTCCCGGGTTGGCCCGCAAGATCACGGCGCCGGATCTTCGGCAAGCCGATTCCCCGATGTTGCTGCGGCGCCTGGGGATGTACGTTGCGGCGGGATTTTCCGGGAGCGGCGCGCGCCCTGAGAACGCGATGCCGCAGGCTCCCGCCGGCTTCAAGGTCAACATGTTTGTCGGGAGCGGCCTTATCAACCCGCGGCAAATGCGCAGGGCTCCCAACGGTGACATCTTCATGGCCGATACCGGTGGAGGAACGGTTCGAATCTTCCGCGGCATCACGGCTGACGGCAAGCCGCAGCAGTCTTCGGTGTACGCGAGTCTCCCGGGAGCGTTCGGCATAAACTTCTATCCACCGGGGCCGAATCCCCAGTGGGTCTATGTGACCAATACCAGTTCGTTAGTGAGGTATGCCTACAAGAACGGCGATCTCAAAGCCACCGGAGAGCCGCATAGGCTTGTCGCCGACATTCCGTCAGGTGGACACTCAACCCGCGACATTGTCTTCTCCCAAGACGGCAAGAGCCTGTTTCTGGCGGTCGGATCGGCGTCCAATAACAGCGACAATGATGCCGAATTCCACCGCGCCAACATCCTGGAATATACACCTGAAGGCAAGTTCCTTGGCATCTATGCGTCGGGGATTCGAAATCCAGTGGGCCTCGCGATCAATCCGGAAACCGGTGAGTTGTGGACATCCATCAACGAACGCGACAACCTGGGCGACAACCTGGTTCCGGACTATGTGACCCATGTCGCGCGCGGCGGCTTCTACGGCTGGCCGTGGTTCTACATCGGGGGCAATCAGGATCCGGCCCACGCCGGCAAACATCCTGAATTGAAAAACAAAGTGATTGTGCCCGACGTCCTGATTCAGGCGCATAGCGCGTCGCTCGGCATGGCCTTCTACGACGGCAAGATGTTTCCAAACCAGTACTCGGGGGATGTCTTTGCAGCCGAGCACGGGTCCTGGAACCATTCCCAGGGCTCGGGGCGGGAGGTGATCCGTATCCCGATCGAGAAGGGGCGAGCCACGGGCGTCTATCAGGACTTCCTTACCGGATTCACCAGCGATGGCAAGGCTTGGGGCAGGCCCGTCGGAGTCGCCGTGGCAGCAGACGGCTCCTTGCTGGTAACGGACGACGGCGCTCGAGTGATCTGGCGCGTAAGCTATACAGGCCATTGATTTCTATTTAATACCCTGCTCATTCGCTCCCATTCTGCCGATAGGTTGGGATATGAAAGTTGTGAACCTACTGGCTGTGAGAACGATCGTTTTGTTCCTCGGCATTGCGTTCGACGTTTCCGCCGCGGCCGAATACAGGATCTTGAGCGAATGTGACGCGTCCGCGTCCGTTCGCGCGAATATCTCGAAGGAGACTCAGCTTCAGATTCACTTTGCCATTGCCGGTGCTACCACCTGCTATTCCGTGACTGCTACGGTGGATGGTAAGGAAGTGCGTGGCTATGTCCTCAATGCCGGACTCGATTCTATTGCGGCCTTCGAGAAATCAAGAATGAAAGTAAGCAGGGAAGCGTTGGAAGCTCAGCAGGCGCTTCCTCAACCAGCGGCGAAAATCGCGGACCCGGGCATGAACGCAACCGACGGAGAGAAGCCGGCCGCCGCGGAAAAGCCGGCCGAGCCACAAAAGCCGGTCAGCCCAGCACCAAAAGCGAAAGCTCCAGCGGACCGGCCTAGTTAACGTCCAACTGGCAGCGCCCATTGGCGTTCGCGTGCGATCAGTGCGCCGGTACTGCACTGCCGATTGCAAATCCTTCGCGGTCTCGCTACGATACCGACAGTCGGTTCGCCGCTGAGGAGACTCCTTTAGGATGATTCGTCCGCTTCTGCTTTCTTTTCCCCTGATCGCCGGGTTCCTGTTGGCCCAGGCTCCGCCCATGTCTCACGATAACGACATGGCTCCCGCCGGATTGCCCAAGAATTTCAGCGAACCGATGAAGCTGTTCCCGAAAGCTCTCGGAAAGTTCACCCACCCTATCTCTTCGAAGAACTCAGAAGCACAGGCCTATTTTGACCAGGGCTTTCAGCTCATGTATGCGTTCGGAAAGCAGGACGCCGCGCGTTCGTTCAGGGAAGCTGAGAAGCGCGACCCCGACTGCGCTATTTGCTACTGGGGTGAAGCCTGGGCGTGGGGTTCTTACCTGAACGGTCCCATGCAGCCTTTCGAAGCGCCTTATGCCTGGGCGGCAATTCAGAAGGCGCTCAAGCTGGCGCCGGGGCATGCAACGCCCATGGAATCCGCGCTGATTGAAGCCATGTCCACGCGCTACGTTGAGCACTTCGACCCCGCCAAGCGTCACGATCAGGACGCCGCCTACGCCGAAGCGATGCGCAAAGTCAGCGAGCGTTTCCCCAGGGACCTTGACGCAGGCACGCTCTATGCGGATGCCCTCTTCGTGATGGAGCCGCGGCGGGGATCGCGCGATATCAATTCTCCCAACGTGCAGCGCATCGCACGGGAGCTGGAACGCATCATTGCCATGGATTCCAGCCACGTAGGTGCATGCCACTTGTATGTCCATCTGACCGAAGCCACTACCGAGCCGCGCCGCGCCGAGGCCTGCGCCGATACGCTGGGCTACCAGATTCCCGGGGCCAGCCACCTCAACCATATGCCCGCACATACCTGGAATCAATTGGGCCGCTGGGCGGATTCGACACGCGCCAATATCGAGGCGTGGCATTCGGATCAGAAGGCGGCGATTGGCGAGGGCTTTGCGATTTACCCGACGCATAACCTGCACATGTTGCTGTTCGCGGCATCCATGGACGGGCAGGGGGCGGTGGCGAATCAGGCCGCCAAGGATTACACCCGGCTCGATGGCAACAACACGCTGCAGGTGCTGACGTTGATTCGCTTTGGCCGCTTTGACGAAGTGCTGGAATTAAAGCGTCCAACGGATCCCATTCCCGCTGCGGTGTGGGATTTTGGGCAAGGGTATGCCAGACTGCGGACTGGCGAGAAGGAGTTCGCACGACCCTATCTTGGACGCGTACTGAAGACCGCGGCGGAATCAACTGCGGAATTCCGCGGGCATCCGGCAAAGAACCTGATCGGGGCGCTGGGTGGGATCCTGGAAGGCGAACTATACCGGGCAGATGGGGATCTGGATAAAGCCATCTTGTCGTTCGAGCGTGGCGTGGATCTCTACAACAAATTGATTTACGACGAACCGGAGCCGCTCCCGTTCGCCGCGCAGCACTGGCTGGGGGCGGCGTTATTGGAGGCAAAGCGATATTCTGATGCTGAGCGCGTTTATAGCGAAGAGCTGAAAAAGCATCCCAATAATGGATGGTCGCTGTTTGGATTGAAGGCCGCTCTGACTGGCCAGGGGAAACCTTCAGACGATGTGGCTAAGCAGTTCGAGGCGGCGTGGGCCAGGTCCGATGCCTGGATTTGGGCTTCACGATATTGAATATCCACACCTGGCGGAAGCTTATTTCTTCAGCCCCGCTTGCCAATTCAGCATCATGGTAATTGGCGGGGGCCTTTCCCCGGCTGGCGGCGCCGCCACCAGAAAGCGCTGTCCTCCTGCGCCAGGCTGGTAGGCCCAGTTAGAGCCGGTGTTGCCATCGCCGATATCGAACAAGGCTTGGGGCGTGCCTGGCTCAAAGACTCCAGCGCTGGCCGGCGTGCCGATACCAGTGGAGGCGATCGGGATCATCATAACCTTGCCGTCGGGGGAGAGGAAGAATAACTCCTTACCGTCGCTCCTCCATTTCGGATAGCCGCCCCCCGCGATGGAAAGCTGCCACTTCGCTCCGGTGGCGGGGATAGGCTGGATGTAAATCTGATCCTGGCCGGATTCATTCGACGCGTATGCCATCCACTTGCCATCGGGAGAAAACTGGCCGAAATCCTCGTTGGCTGCGGGAGTTTGTGTAAACGGAATGGGCTTGTGATCGCCTCCGAGTGGCAACAGCCACAGATCTCCGGTTGTTGAATACAGAAGCCATTTCCCGTCCGGGGACCAATCGCGAGGGAAAACGAGGTTGCTTCCACGCAGGAGGAGTTCCTCGGTCCCCGCCATGTTCCATGGCTTGCGGCGAATCTCATAGGAATTGAGCCCCGCGACATTGTAGGTCGCGTATGCAAGCTGGTTCCCGTCGGGGGACCACACGGGAAAATTCCAGCCACGCCCGGGGCCGTAAGTAAATCGTGATGGAGGAGCGCCGCGGACCGTCTCCATCCGCCAGATATCGGCCTGGCTGATGCTTTTCTCGAAGGCAGCGATGGCTACGGCAAGCCGTGTCTGATCGGGAGCGAGAGCAAAACCCACGAATTGAAGCGCCTGGGACACGGTATCAAGCCGTTTACCAGTGCGGTCAACCCAGGCCAGTTCCAGTCTGAGCCCCTGTGGACCAGCCTGGTAAGCGATCCCGTTGGCGGCTACCGAGTAGACGAAGTTAGCCGTGTTCCCCCCGGAAGTCAGTTCCTGGACCAGCGGAAACATTTCACCCGCGGTCCGCAACGCACGGGCGTCAAAGGGCTGCGCCATCAGTGTGCGTTCCCGGACAAACAGCAAATAGCCGCCGCTCCGAGCGGGGCCGGGCGCGAATCCGGGGTTACTCACATCCGGCGCGATGCGAACCGGCGCCGCTCCATCGAGCGATCCGGCATAGATGCCGGCAGTTTCCGGTTTGCTGGCCAGATACGCAAACAGGAACTGGCGGCCGTCCGGCAGAAACACCGGGTAACGATGAGCTTCTTCGCTGGAGCCGCCCGGACTCGCGGTGAGCTTTGTAAGGGACGTCGCAGTACCGCCCCCGGCCGATACTCGCTGGAGCCCACTATTTCCGCTGTTAGCGGCAAATATGATGATGCCGTCGCGGTTCCAGGTCGCGCCACGGCCATCGGGGGCGTCGCACAGGGTTTGCACCACGCCGCCATCGAGAGTGGTCTTCTTCAACTTGCCCTGGGCGAAGAATCCGATGGAAACGCTGTCCGGTGACCAGAACGGATAGGTGGGGTCCTCCACGCCCTCGATGACTTTTGCTTCGAGGGAACCTAGCGGGCGAATCCACAGCTTCCGTCGCGCAACCATTGCCAGGTAACGTCCATCCGGGGAAAGCTGGAAGATGCCTCTGAATCTTTCCGGCGGATCGACTTGAAAGCGCGCGCTGAGTGGCGCCTGGGATGGCCTCGGGCGGAAATAGAGGATACTGCCGGCCACGAGCGCCAAGAAAAAGAATCCCGCAAGTCCCCAGGGCAGCCACTCTTTATACCTGGACGTTGGTAGAAGCGCAACTGAGCTTCCAGATTCGGAGGCGCTTGAGATCCACTCCAGCTCCCGCTTCAGATCGCGCGCGGTTTGCCAGCGCTCGTCAGGATCTTTCTCCATGCAGGTCTTCAGCACACGGTCCAGTGCCGCGGGTGCGGCATCGGCAATCGAAGGCGCAGGGCGTTCCATGATCGCCGCGATCACGCTGGCCGGAGACGATCCGTCAAACGCCCGCTTGCCCGTGATCATTTCATAGAGCACCAAGCCGAATGAGAAGATGTCGCTGCGGGCATCGATCTCCTGGCCAGTGGATTGCGCCTGTAGCTGTTCCGGAGACATGTAGTACAGCGTGCCTACGATCTCGTTCCTGCCGGTGAGGGCCATGGTGACAGTGGCGTCACCGGGACCCGGGGCGGCTGGCCGTATCCCTGAAGATCCCAACTTCGCCAGGCCAAAATCCAGCAGTTTGATGCCGGTCTTGGTAGTGAGGATGTTGGCAGGCTTGAGGTCGCGGTGGATAATGCCCTTCTTATGCGCTGCGTCGAGCGCGTCGCAAATCTGCGCGGCGTACTTTAGCGCCTGATCGAGGGGTAGCGGTCCTTTGAGAGGCGCCCCCTCAATGTATTCCATCACCAAGTAGTTGGGACCGACATCGTAGAGCTGGCAGATATTTGGATGGTTGAGTGCTGCAACTGCCTGCGCCTCCCGTTCAAACCGTTCGCTGAATTGCGCCGCGCAGACTTTGATCGCAACGTCGCGCTTCAGCCGGGAATCGTGTGCGCGATACACTTCGCCCATGCCGCCCTTGCCGATCAGCGTCAGAATTTCGTAGGGGCCGAGTTTGTCGCCGGGAGAAAGCGCCATCCAAGTGATGAAGTTAATTTTAGCCGATCAGAGAAAGATGGAGATTCAATTCCTGCGCAGACCCTGCGCCGGTACAATAGCCAGGTGATCGCCGACAATCAGTCGACCGCCGGCAAGGGGCCTAGCCGCGAGGCTGCCCCATCCTGGCTGGGAGCCGACGTTGGCTTCGAGCGGCGGTGGGTCATTTGTGGTTTCTTGTTTGTAGTTACGTCTATCAACTATCTTGACCGCCAGGTATTCGGCATTGTGATCCCGGATCTGCAGCGGAACCTGCACATCTCGGAGCTTGCTTATGGCCGCCTCGTCATGGCGTTCCAATTGTCCTACGCCATCATGATGGTTGTGGCGGGTAGAATCCTGGATCGCATAGGCGCACGAGTGGGCCTTGCGTTCGCGGTCGCCATTTGGTCTCTCGCTGAGATCGGGCACGTGTTTGCGAGGACCGCATTCGGATTTGGCGTCGCTCGATTTTTTCTAGGGCTGGGCGAGGCCGCAAACTTCCCGGCGTGCATGAAAGTGATCGCCGATCTGTTCCCTGCGCATGAACGAGCCACCGCGACCGGGATCATGAACAGCGCGACAGCCGCCGGCGCGATCGCCGCTCCCGTGATCGTTCCCATGCTCGCCGAGCGCTATGGCTGGCAATCGGCTTTCGTCGTGACCGGGCTTGTTGGGTTCATTTGGATAGCGGGTTGGCTTTACATTCATAGGCCAAAGAGTTCCCAAGCACGCGAAAAGCCGGAACCCACTCCCAGGGGCGTTGACGTGTCGGGTCCCCGCATCTCTTGGCGAGCGCTCATCGGTTTCCGGCAACTCTGGACCATCGCTCTCGCTAGAGTACTGGTGGATCCCATCTGGTATTTCTATTTATTTTGGTTGCCGAAGTTCCTTGCCGGGCGGTATGGAATCAGTGGGACCGCTGCGACACCGTATTTGACGGCGATCTATGTGTGCTCGGGTATTGGTTGCATTGCGAGCGGGTACCTGTCATCGAGCCTGATCAAGGCCGGCTGGAGCGTGAACCGTTCCCGCAAGACTGTAATGTGGACACTGGTCGGTATCATGTCACCAACCCTATTGGTTGCGCATCGAACCGGCAGCGTAGCGGGAACCATCGCCCTCATCGGTCTCGCCGTCGGAGCGCATCAGGCTCTTTCGACGCATCTGTATACGCTCGCTTCCGATTTGTTCCCGAGCCGCGTCAACGGGATGGTTGTCGGGTTGGCGAGTTGTCTCTCCGCTCTCGCTAGTGTGGGGACGGCGGAGATGATTGGACGAGTCCTGGAGAACGACCCCACGGCT
>CAZDGT010000442.1:0-10501 GCA_964504905.1 uncultured Bordetella sp.
CAAGGCTGGATGCGCGAGGTCGGGTTCTGCGAGACCAGAGTGGAGCACCTCGTAGGTCCGGAGTCGATGGTGATTGGCATCAAATAGGTTGGGCGGAGGAACGATCTTGTGATTCGATATCTCGTGACGGTGGCGATTGTATCGATCGCCGCCAGCGCCCAAACCATTCAGTTTTCCGCCGTGCCCCAGGAAATCGTCGAAAGGCGTCTTGGCGCCTATACCAAGAAGAACGACCAACGCGAGCCCGCCATCCGCCAGCTTTTTGAAGAGGCCGGTTGCGCCGGAGAGAAACTCACCGAGCAACCTGTCAAACGACTAAAGGCTCCCAATCTGATTTGCAGCCTGCCGGGCGCAACGGAGGCCGCGATCGTCGTCGGGGCGCATTTTGACTTGATAGAGGCAGGGGATGGTGTCGTGGATAACTGGAGCGGTGCCAGTTTGCTATCGAGCCTCCATCAGGGCCTGGCGGGAGTGCCGCGGCAACACACGTTTCGCTTCGTGGCGTTCAGTGGCGAGGAACAGGGAATGGTTGGGTCAAAGGCGTACGTTCAGCAACTTGGCAAGACTCATGAACAGGTGATCGCCATGGTGAATCTCGATACGCTCGGCTTAAATGAAACCGAAGTCTGGGTGAGCCACGCGGACCCCAAGCTGGTGCAGCTCATGCAACGGGCCGCCGTAACCTTGAAGCTCCCGTTGTCGGGCATGAACGCCGAGCGAGTGGGGAGTACCGACTCCGAGTCCTTCCGGGAAAAGAAAATTCCCGCTATTACGATTCATTCCCTGACTTCGGAAACGCTTCCAATTCTGCATAGCGGACGGGATCGGATCGAGGCTATTCACATGGACGAATACTACCGCACGTACCGGCTGGTTCTCGCCTACCTGGCGTTGCTCGATCAGAGTCTCGAGTAACGCGCCGCTGAAGCCACCCTGTCGCAGCCATCTAGCTTAAGATTGTACTTATGTCTCAACCGCAAACTCTTCTCGAACTGATTCAAGTCGCACCAGGCGGGAACACTGCTTTTCTGCTCACCGATGCTGGAATCCGCGTGTCCTATGATTCTCTGCGCCTTCAAGTGGCGGCTATGGCCGACGCGTTGGCTTCCATGGGCATCGGGCGCGGGGACCGTGTCGCCACCGTGCTGCCCAACGGATTGCCTGCCGTCGTCAGCTTCCTGGCCGGATCGGTGGCGGGTACGGCCGCGCCTCTGAATCCCGGCTACCGCGAAGAGGAGTTCGCCTTCTACTTGGAAGACACTGGAGCCAAGGTGGTCTTGGCCATGGCCGAAGGTGCGGACGCCGCCCGCAAAGCCGCTGCTGGACTCGGTATTCCTGTGTATACGCTAGAAATGGACGCAAAAGGCGTGGTTACCATCGCCGATGCGCCCACCGGGAAGAAGGCGGTCGCGCCTGTCGGCGAAGACGTCGCCCTCGTGTTGCACACCAGCGGAAGCACCGGACGCCCCAAGCGCGTGCCCATCCGCCATCGCAACATCACGGCGTCCACGGCGAATATCGTGGAGCACTACAGCCTGACGCCGCAGGATGTCTCGCTCTGCGTGATGCCGTTGTTCCATGTTCACGGTTTGGTGGCGTCGACGCTTTCGACGCTGCAATCCGGCGGCACGGTTGCCGTGCCCAACAAGTTCAATCCGCTCTCCTTCTGGCGCACGGTCGCGGATTCGGGCGCAACCTGGTATTCGGCGGTCCCAACTATCCACAACCTGCTTCTTTCACGTGCCAAGGAGCCGCCGGCCGGCCGCGAGGGACTGCGCTTCATCCGTTCCTGCAGCGCGGCCCTGCCTGCGGAAATGATGGCGAAGATGGAAGAGCTCTTCGGCGCTCCTGTGCTCGAAGCCTACGGCATGACCGAAGCCTCGCATCAGATGAGTTCGAATCCGCAGCCGCCCCACGCGCGCAAGCCCGGCTCGGTGGGACCGGGAACCGGAGTCAAGATCGGCATCCTGGATGACGCTGGCAATCTGCTCCCCGCTGGCGAGCGCGGCGAAGTTTCCATTCAAGGCCCCAACGTGGTTTCCGAATACGAGAACAATCCCGAAGCCACTGCGAAGTCCTTTACGAACGGTTGGTTCCGCACCGGCGATCAGGGATTCCTCGATGCCGACGGCTATCTCACCCTAACCGGCCGTCTCAAAGAACTCATCAACCGCGGCGGCGAGAAAATCGGACCGCGTGAGATCGACGAGGTCTTGCTGGCTCATCCCAATGTAGCGGAGGCGCTGGCATTCGGAGTTCCGCATCCTATGTGGGGCGAAGAAGTGAACGCTGCAGTTGTCTTGAAAGAACCAACCACCGAAGCGGCCATTCTTGCTTTCTGCAAGGAACGCTTGGCCGATTTCAAGATGCCGAAGAAGCTGTTCGTCGTTGATTCGATCCCCCGCACGGCCACCGGCAAAATCCAGCGCGGCGCGGTGGGGAAGGCGCTGGCCGGCGGCCAATGAAATTGGCCCTTATAGAAGGACGCCAGTGAAATTCTTAATCGCAGGCGCGGGCGCTATCGGCGGCTATCTGGGCGCTCGCATGGCGCACGCCGGCCAGGACGTCACTCTCTACGCGCGCGGTCCGCATCTGCGCGCCATGCAGGAACGCGGCTTGCGTGTCCTCAGCGCGGAGGGCGATTTTGAAGTCCGTCCTCGCGTTATCGGCGATCTTAAGGAAGCCGGACCCATGGACGTCATCTTTCTTGGCGTGAAGGCTCACGGACTGACACAACTCGCTCCGCAGGTCCAGCCTTTGATCGCCGAAAACACCACCGTTGTCAGCACGCAGAACGGCGTCCCCTGGTGGTATTTCCAGGCTCATGCGGGAGACCTCACGGGGCTCCACCTGGAACGCGTCGACCCCGGCGGAGCGATCGCCGCTGCGATCCCGGCCAAGAACGTAGTTGCGTCCATCGCCTATTTCGCCACCGATATCGTGGAGCCTGGCGTCATCCGCCACACCGAGGGGAATCGCCTGTCGCTTGGTGAGCCCGATGGCACCCGTTCGGATCGTTGCAAGGCCATTTCCGAGGCGCTGATCAAGTCCGGCATCCGCTGCCCGGTCACTCAGAAGATCCGTACGGAAATCTGGGTCAAGATCCTGGGCAACGTTGCTTTCAATCCCATCAGCGCGCTCACTCGCGCCACGCTGGCGACTATGGCGCGCGATTCCGAGGTTGGCCCGGTGGTCCGCAACATCATGACGGAAGTGGAAGCGGTCGCCGCGAAAATGGGGATCCAGATGCCTATTTCCATCGACCAGCGTATCGCGGGGGCCGAAAAAATTGGGGAACATAAGACCTCCATGCTGCAGGATCTGGAGGCCGGCCGGCCCATGGAACTGGAAGCCGTGGTCGGCGCGGTGGTGGAGTTGGGTGAACGCCTGGGGGTCCCCATGCCCCACACGCGAACGGTATATGCTTGTACGAGGCTATTGGGTGCCATTCCCCTCTCTGTAGGAGGTACGAAGTGAATCGTTGGTTTCGTTTAGCATCGGCGGCGGTCGCGATGATCATGATCGCGAACTTTCAATACGCCTGGACACTGTTCGTCAAGCCTATGCTCGGCGCGCATACCGAGCAGGGCTGGAAACTATCCGACGTAGGGCTCGCCTTCTCGATATTCATCGTTTGTCAAACCTGGTTGATGCCGGTTGCGGGATGGTTGATCGATAAGATCGGCCCGCGCTTCATGATGACCTTGGGCGGATTCCTGTGCGGTGCTGGCTGGTCCTTGATGAGCCAGGCTAACAGCCTTCCGGCGCTCTATTCGTTTTACGCTGCCGCGGGAGTGGGCGCGGCGTTGGTCTACTGCGGATCGATGGGTGTAGCGCTCAAATGGTTTCCAGATAAGCGCGGCTTGGCCGCCGGCATTACGGCCGCGGCGTTTGGCTCGGGAACGGCGCTGTTCATTCCGCTCATCGCGCATTTGTTGAAGTCCGACGGTTACAAGACTACATTTATTTATACCGGCCTCGCGCAGGGCTTCCTGATTATGTGCGCTGCGCAATTCCTGCGCAGCCCAAAACCGGGCGAGGTTGCCGCTGTTCCAGCCAAACCACAAATCCGTACTCGCGGCGAGAATTTTACGCCCGGCCAGATGATGCGCACTTCGCATTTTTACATCATGTATCTGATGATGTTCGTGATGGGCGTCGGCGGGTTGATGGTGACCGCCAATTTGGCAAAGCTAGCGGACACTTTCAAGATCACCGCAGCTGCACTCATTTTCGCCGCCTCCATGAATCCTATAGCGAATGGGGCTTCGCGCCTGTTCTGGGGCTGGGTTTCCGATCACATCGGGCGCGAACGAACCATGGTGATTGCGTTTCTGATCCAAGCTGCCGCGCTGCTCAGCGTTCCGCTGCTCGCGCCCGGATCGGACACGGCCTTCATCGTCTGTCTGGCGGTTGTCTATTTCAGCTGGGGCGAGATCTATTCGCTATTCCCGTCCCTTACGGCCGACATTTTTGGCTCGCGTAACGCCAGCGCGAACTACGGATTCCTGTATAGCACCAAAGGTGCCGCCGCTATCGTGGGTGGATACCTGGCGCCGATGTTGTTTGAGAAAACCGGCTCCTGGAGCGTGGTTTTCTACGGTGGCGCAATCATGACTTTTGTCGCTGCCTTGATGGCTGCAGGATTGATCAAGTTACCGCTGCCGCGTAAGCCGCATACGGACGCTCCCGAAGTGGTGGAAGTCCAGGGTCAGGCAGCAACAAGAGGATAAATTTATGTCAAGCACTACTCAAGTACGCGAATTAGACTTACAGATCAACGCTCCCATCAGTCCGGCCTATGCCGAGATTCTGACGCCGGAAGCGCGCCATTTCGTCGCCAGCTTGGCCTCGGAATTCGAAGGACGGCGCCAGGAACTTCTGGCCCGCAGGCAGGTGCGCCAAGCGGAACTCGACGCCGGGCACTTCCCGGATTTCCTCACGGAAACCGCCGAGATCCGGCTCGCCGAGTGGACCGTCGCTCCCATTCCTGCCGACCTCACGGATCGCCGCGTTGAGATCACAGGACCAGTGGACCGCAAGATGGTGATCAACGCCCTCAATTGCGGTGCGAACGTTTTCATGGCGGATTTCGAAGACGCTAATTCGCCCACCTGGACCAACAACCTCGACGGGCAAATCAACCTTCGCGATGCGATCAAGAAGACCATCACGTATGCCAGCCCGGAAGGCAAGCAATACAAACTCAACGACAAGATCGCGACGCTACTGGTCCGCCCGCGCGGCTGGCATCTCAACGAAAAACATGTGGAACTGGGCGGTAAGCCGATCTCCGGCTCCCTGTTCGATTTCGGCTTGTTTTTCTTCCACAACGCCAAGCAGTTAATCGCGAATGGCTCGGGCCCCTACTTCTATTTGCCGAAGCTGGAGAGCCACGTCGAAGCGCGCCTGTGGAATGACGTCTTCAACTATGCGCAGGATGCGTTGGGCATTCCGCGCGGGACCATTCGCGCTACGGTGTTGATCGAGACCATTCTGGCGTCGTTCGAAATGGACGAGATCCTTTATGAGCTGCGCGATCACTCCGCTGGGCTCAACTGCGGCCGCTGGGATTACATCTTCAGCTTCATCAAGAAGTTCCGCAACCACAAAGAGTTTGTGCTGCCGAATCGCGCCGAGGTCACGATGACGCGGCATTTTCTCAAATCCTACGTCGAGCTTCTGATACAGACTTGCCATCGCCGCAACATCCACGCGATGGGCGGCATGGCGGCGCAGGTACCGATCAAGAATGATCCAGTGGCCAACGAGCAGGCTCTCGAAAAGGTCCGTCTGGATAAACTCCGCGAGGTGAAGGCCGGCCATGATGGCACCTGGGTGGCTCACCCCGGACTTGTGCCCATCGCCAAACAGATTTTCGACGAGGGCATGCCGACACCGAACCAGATTTCGACGCCGCGCCCAGCGGTGCACATCACCGCGAAGGATCTGCTGGCTCCTACCGACGGAAGTATTACCGAAGCAGGTTTGCGCTGGAACATCGATGTTGGCTTGCAGTATCTCGAAGCCTGGCTGCGAGGAGTTGGCTGCGTGCCGATCTACAACCTGATGGAAGACGCCGCCACCGCTGAGATCTGTCGCGCCCAGGTATGGCAATGGGTGAAGTTTGGGGCCAAGCTCGACGACGGGCGTCCCGTGACGGCCGCGATGGTGAACGGTGTCGTAGATGACCTGCTCGCCAAGCGCGGTACTGCCAGCGGGGAGTTTACCAAGGCGTCGCAAATCTTCCGCCAGATGATGACGAGTGGGGAATTCCAGGAATTCCTGACGCTGCCGGCTTACAGCTTCATCGATTAAACTGAGCTACGCCACAATCGGTTCGGGCGTCGCTGCACCATCGGCGCGCGGATCGGATGCGGCGTAGTTCGTTCCCGTTTTCGAATCGTGCATGATTGCCTGGCCTCGGCCCATTTCCTGCGTGTACGGGCGCCGCACGGAAAGCTCGTGTCCCATTTCGGTTAACTGGCGCAACTCGGCTTCGGACACACGCGATTCGATCAGGAGATCGCATCCTGCGGGGCCGAATTTGGTGAAGCGCGGTGCTTCCAGGGCCTCCTGCAAGTTCATCCCGTAATCGACGATATTCGACACCAACTGCGCGTGCGCCAGCGGCTGGTTGGGTCCGCCCATGATGCCGAAGCCGACGTGCAGGTCGCCGCGCTCCATGAAGCCCGGAATGATGGTGTGATAGGGCCGCTTGCCGCCCGCGAGCACATTGGGATGCGTGGGATCGAGCGTGAATCCCGCGCCGCGATTCTGCAGCTCGAAGCCCATGCCTTCGACCGTGATGCCAGAACCGAAATTGCTGTAGATGCTCTGAATCCAGCTCACGATATTTCCTTCGCGGTCGACCACCGTCAGATAGGTGGTGTCACTGCTATTGATCTGAGCGGCGGTCACTTGACAGTTCGCCCGCTGCGGATCGATCAGCGCTGCACGCTGGCGCGCGTGCTCTTTCGAGAGCAGTGTCGCCACGGGAACCTTGTTGGTTCGCGGGTCTGCGTTGTAGCGGTACACATCCGAGTACGCCAGCTTCATCGCTTCAATACGCTTGTGGAACTCGGGCACCGCTGCCGACGCTTCCATGATGTTGAGCATCTCCAGCGCCGCCATGCCTTGCCCATTGGGCGGCAGCTCGAATACGCGCCATCCGCGATAGTCGATTGAGATCGGCTCAACCCACTCGGCGGAGAAGGATGACAGATCCTCGGCCGTCATCGTTCCGCCCAGAGCTTGCGAGGTTTTGAGGATCGCCGCCGAGATATCACCCTCATAGAAGACGCGCGATCCACCCTCAGCCAGGCTGCTGTAGGCACGCGCGAGGTCGGGATTGCGAAAGATTTCTCCGAGCCGGGGTGGATTGCCCCCCGGCAGAAAAACTCGCGCCGATTCATGATGGCTCGACAACCGCTCGAAAGAAATTGGTGCAGACCATTGCTCTTCGATAGCTTCGGTGACCGAGAAACCCCGATCGGCGTACGCGATTGCCGACGCGAACAACCGGTCCCATGGTAAGTTCCCAAACTGTTGGTGCAGTTGAGCCCAGCCATCCACGGCCCCTGGTACTGTAACGGCATGAATTCCCGCTAGAGGCATCGTGGCCACGCCAAGGCTGGCTAGGAAGCCCGGCGTTAGCCCGCGGGGCGCGGGACCGGATCCATTCAACCCTGTCAGCTTGCCGGACTTCGCATGCCAATGGAGAACGAACAAGTCTCCACCGATACCGTCCATCATCGGCTCGACCACTCCGAGTACCGCGTTTGCGGCAATTGCGGCATCAACGGCCGAACCGCCCTTTGCCAGAATCTGCGCGCCGGCCTGTGAGGCCAGCGCCTGACTGGTGGCAACAATACCTTGCTGGGAGATTACTAGCGAACGTCCGTAGTTTCGTCCGAATCCTGAATGCGGAACAGGCATAGCAGTCCAGAGTAACAAGGATGAGGACGCGATGGAAAACGCCTTAGGCGGGGTTAGGCCTTGATCGGTTTCTCAGAAGTCTTCATGTGGTTCAAGCATGGCACACCTCTTCATACGGATGTGCTCGCCCGATGGCTCGGGCCCAAACGAAAACTCGTTGAGCTTCCTCATAGTCAACACGCGGGATGGTCGCGTCACCTTCCCAGCACCCCAGCTTTTGACACGCGGCGATGGCCGCCGTCAGCGCGTTCACATGAAGGGCGGGGAACAGCGGCGACAACCTCTCAGCAACTTCCGATGCCGACGACTCCCGCGCCCACGCTTTGGCCTTAGCAAAGCTACTGAGAAATGGCCGAAGCATGTCACGTTCCAAGAACGCTCTCGGAGTTGCAATGCTGGAGAATGCCAGCGGCGTCACACCTGCGCCACAGTAGGCTACCACATGTCCCGCTTCTTCGATCTCCATCTGCTGCGGTACGCCACCCTGCAAATGGATGTAATCGCCCTGTCCACTACGGAACGTAGCTTCCATCGTCTGCGGCGAGCCCAGATTCAGCAAATTAACACGTGCCAGATCGCCGCCATTTTTGTGTGCAGCCCAGCGCAGCATCGCCAATGGCTGATGCCCGTGATCGGCGATCAGCGTCTTGCCCTCCAGCTTCTTCCACTCGAAGTTCGGGTCCGCGTGGCGCCCCACGATAACGAATCCATCGCATTGGTTGATTTGCGCAATGTGAACTGGGATATCGGCCGCGCCCTTTTCGCGCGCGGTCCAGGCAGCGGAGACGGCACTCTGTATCACATCCACCTCGCCGCGCCGCAACATTGCGCCCGTGCTTTCGCCCTCCACAGGGAGGCGCAACGTGGATTCGACGCCTTCCTGTTGCAGGAATCCCGCCGCGTGAAGCGCCAGAAATGGACTGTAAAACGGAGAGTGGCGCGTGGGCATCAGTCGCAGCGGCAAAGGCATCTCCTGATCGTAGCGGAATGCGCTCATTGATTTCTGCGACGAAAGCGGATAAGGTAGGCCGCATGCTCGCACGCATTTTGGTCTTTACGGTGCTTTGTCTATCAGTATGGGCGCAGCAGGCTCCTAACCCCGGTGTACTGCCGAACGTGCTCCTCAACAACTCGCAGGTGCGCGTGTCGCGTGTCGAGGTTCAACCCGGAGCCACGCGTAGCATGCATAAACACGACGATGTCAAATTTCATCTGTTTCTGCCAATCACAGGCACACTTGAGCTGACCGTCGGGTCGCAGGCCCCGGTCGCGGCGACGCCAGGCCACGCAACCTACATCGAGAAGAGCACGATGCACGGCTTTAAGAACACCGGGAATTCGCTTGCGATGGTCTACGAGGTATTTGTCTACTTGAACGCGCCACCCGTGAAAGCTGGCAATCAGTCGAACTCCGACGACGCTCTCGCTTTGGCTCTGGCTTTCGCGAGCGCGAAGTCCGTTACCGGTCCTTAAGAATTTCGCGAGCTGCATTGTGCCCCGGCGCGCCCATCACTCCGCCACCTGGATGCGCGCCCGAGCCGCAGAGGTAAAGCCCTTTGACGGGAGTCCGGTATTTCGCCCAACCCGCCAGCGGGCGCAGCACGAACATCTGATCCAGTGACATCTCGCCGTGAAAGATGTTGCCGCCGGTCAGGCCGAAGCGGCGCTCCAGATCCAGCGGAGTCAGAGTCTGCCGTTCCATGACAATATCGCGAATGTTGGGACAATATTCCTGGATCACATCGAGCACACGCTCGGCATAGGGTTCCCGCTCGGTGTCCCAGTCGGTGCCCTTCAGTGTGTACGGCGCATATTGGAGAAAAATCCCCATGATGTGGTGTCCCGGCGGCGCGAGCGACGCGTCGTACATCGTCGGAATCGTCATCTCGATCAGTGGCGACCGCGAGGGTCGTCCATACTTCGCATCATCCCAGGCACGCTCCACATACTCGATCGATGGACATAAGTGCATGGTTGCCCGATGCTGCGGACCCGGCGAACCAGGAAAAGCTGTAAACTCCGGCAGCCCGCGCAGCGCCAGATTCATCTTGAGCGAAGTCCCTTCGGAACGGAACCGCTTGATGCCGCTGACAAAATCCGCGGGCAGTTCCGCTTCATCCAGAAGATGTAGGAACGTTCGCCGGGGATCAAGATTGCTGGCGATAATCGGCGCGTGAATCTCTTGGCCACTCACCAGCGCCACGCCGGCCCCGCGGCCATTCTTCAGGATGATCTTCTCTACTGCTGCGTTTGTCCGGATCTCAGCCCCACTCGCTCTCGCGGACTCTGCAATGGCATCCGACACCGCGCCCATCCCGCCGCGCACGAAGCCCCACAAACCGCGATGTCCGTTTACGCCACCCATGCAATGATGCAACAGGATATAGGCCGTCCCCGGTGAACGCGGACCGCCGTTTGCGCCGATCACCCCGTCGGTCGCAAGCGTCACCTTGATTTCTTCAGACTCAAACCAGTCGTCCAGAAAGTCCGAAGCGCTTTGCGTGAACACTTTTACCAGCCCGACGATCTCCGCGCGAGACAGCCCCCGCATCTTTCCCAGCAG
>CAZDGT010000443.1:0-5262 GCA_964504905.1 uncultured Bordetella sp.
CCCCGTGCCTAACTTAGCCCGTCATCTTCTGGCCCATGCCGATGGCGTTGACGGTCAACAACAACGACCGCAGCGTCTCCTCACCGGGTTCGCGACGCCATTGAGCCAGCAAACTTACCTGATCTTCATGCAGCGACCGCAGTGCCTCTTTGCGGAGCTCAATGGCCCGCGCCAGCCGCGGGCGACGCTTGTTTGCAGGAGCGCCGAAGATGTCAGCCAGCCGCTCCACTGCTAAGTTGTATTCTTTCAAAATGACGTCCAGAAATTTCGAGCGCAAACCCGCATCCGGCACCAGCGAAGCGTAGCGTTCCATGATCTCCGGGCTCGCCATCATTAAACTAGCTTCGACGTTGTGCAGCAGGTAGGTGAGCATGGGCCACTTGGACGCCTTCTCGCAAAGTGAACCCCAATCTTCGGATGATTCGCGCCGCAATTCATCAAGCGCGGTACCTGCGCCATACCAGCCGGGCAGATGAAAACGTGCCTCGCTCCAACTAAACACCCACGGAATGGCGCGCAGGTCATCTAGCGACCTAGCGCCCGTGCGACGTGACGGTCGCGAGCCAAGCTGAGTCTGCTCCACAGCATCAATGGGAGTGGCAGCCCGGAAAAACGCAACGAAGCCTTCGGTTTCTACGAGCGAACGATAGGCAACGTAGCTGCGAGCCGCCACCTTCGACCAGATGCCCTCCAACGGATGAGGCGTAAAGGCAGCGGCATCGGTATACAAGAGCTTCTCGTGAATCAGGGATGTGCGCGTCACACCGGCAAGCAGCCGCTCCAGGTGATAAGTCGCCGTCAGACGGTTGGCGTATTTCTGCGAAATTACTTCGCCTTGCTCGGTGATGCGCATGCGCCCCGTTAGCGAACCTGGCGGTTGCGCTTCCAGGAAAAAATGCGTGGGCCCCGCACCGCGCCCCACCGTCCCTCCGCGCCCGTGAAAGAAGGCCAGCCGCACTTGGTTGGCTTGCGCAACTTGCGACAACCTGCGCTCCGCTCCGTAAAGCGCCCACTGGCTGGCAAGCACGCCCCCGTCTTTATTGCTGTCGCTGTAGCCCAGCATGATCACGGCTTCCGGCATATCCTGGCCCGGAGTGCGGCGCGCACGTCTCAACGTCTGACGCGTGATGGGGTGCTTTAGGAAGGCATCCATTACCCCGTCGCTGTTCTCCAGATCGCGAATCGTCTCAAACAGCGGAACTACAGGCAGTTCGCAGGCGATGCCTTCAGGCGTCGCCACCAGCAGCCCAGCTTCGCGGGCCATCAAGTAGACGGCCAGCAGATCCGTTACGCTGCGCGTCATGCTGACGATGATCGGACCCAGCCCGGCCGTGCCGTGACGGTCGACCTGCTCGCGCAGCACGCGAAACAGATCGGTCATCTGGCGAGCTTCGCCTTCGAGCGGCGTGTGGGGAGCGGTGAAGGGCCGCAGCGTGGCCAATTCCCGGTTCAGAAATTCGAGCTTTTCCTCTTCGCTCCAATTCGGATAGTCGGTGCGCGGCAATCCCGCCGCTTGGAGCAGGCCGGCGATGGCACGATCGTGATACGCGCTGTTCTGACGAACATCCAGCGCGGCTAGATGGAAACCAAACGAGCGCACCAGAGCTGCCGTGGGGCGCACGTCAATCGCGGCGACGTGCTTGGCTCCGGCTTCGATTAACGACTGTTCGAGCAGCGTCAGATCGGCCAGCAATTCATCCGGCGATGCCCGCTCAGAGTCACTCAGCCGGACCAGCATAAGATTCACTAACTGCCGCCACGGTTCTCCGGGATTTCTGGCGAGCGCCGGACTCGCGGAGGGGTCGCCCAGGGTCCTAGCGAGTTCCGCGATGCGATCCTGTAGGGCCTGCGGAACGGGTGCGGTGGATTCCGCCATGCTGAGACGCGCGCCCAGTTGCAGTAAGCGCTCCCGCATTACGACCAAGCCATTCTTTCGCAGCAACTCCAGCGTTTCGGCAGTAACCTCCGGGGTCACGAACGGATGCCCGTCGCGGTCTCCGCCGACCCAGCTTCCAACAGCGAGTCCTGGTAGCGGCGGAGGTTCGCTGCCGAATACCGAGCGCCAACAATGCTGGAAGCGCAGATCGAGCAATTCGACGGCTTCCGGAAAAACACTCCGCAAATAATGTAGAACGCCCGCCACTTCGCTCGCGATATCCGGGCGCTCCTGGCGTATCTCGCCCGTACGCCACAGACGTTCGAGGGCCGCTTTCATGCGGCGGTCAAAAATGGCAAGCTCGACGTCGGTGAAGTTCCTATTGTCGCGCTCGACCAGCAGAAGATAGATAGTACGGTGATGTTCGAGCACCGTCGCACGCTTCGCTTCGGTGGGATGCGCAGTGAGTACAGGCTCAGCGGAAACGCCAAGCATGGCGTCGCGAACTTCCTGTTCGCTGAAGCCGCGCTGACGGAGGTCGTTCAGATTCCACAGCCAGAAACCTGGCTCGCCCTCACGCCGGCGGGGATCGTCGGCACGCCGCCGGACCTGGTTGGCGGTGTTTTCTTCCACGACGTCTAGAAGCTGAAACACGATCGATAATGCCTGGCAATAACGCGAGGAATGTGCCGCGGCGAGAGCCGTAGGTGCAGGTTCGCCGCTAAAGCAGCCTTCGAGGAAAGCGGCCAACCCGGCTTCACCCTCTTCGACGAGCATGGCGCAAAACAGCTTGCGCAGATAGTCGAAGCTGGTGGTCCACTTCGCAAAACCTTCCTGGAGGGAGGGTGAAGTACCCATTCCTCAGCATACTTGAATTGGCAGAATTCGCGGCGGCCAGGGTGGACGTAAAATAGAGAAGCGGGTGAAACCGAATCATGGCGCGCATTGTTAGCGACCGGGCGACGAAGACGGACCAGGTAGTGGTGCTGCCTTCGTCTCTGGAAGATCCCAACAAAGCGCCTCCGGGAGCATACCGCGTTCTGATTTGGACCGTGTGTGCGTCCATCTCCGCATTCTTCGCGGCGCTGGTGATCGCCTACATCTGGCGGTCCGGCATGGCCTCCTACTGGCAGCAATTCCGCTTACCGCGCGTGTTGTGGCTAAGCACGACACTGATCCTGATCAGCAGCGTGACGCTCGAATTCGCGCGCCGCGTATTTCGCAAGGGCCAATGGCGCCTGGCGGACCGCCTGCTGCTGGCGACGGCCACGCTCGGCGTCGCCTTCCTTTCCATGCAACTCGTCGCCTGTCGGGATCTGCTGGCGCTTGGCGAATACCTAATGGAGAACCCGCACGGAGCGTTCTTCTACCTGTTCACGGGCTTGCACGCCGCGCACTTGCTGGGAGGATTAATCGCGCTGTTCGTGGTGGTATTCGGACGCAGCAAGCGCCGCGAACTGGTTGACGTGACGAGCTACTACTGGCATTTCCTTACCGTGCTCTGGCTGATACTATTCGAGGTGTTGAGAACCGTCACATAAGTCATGCCCTGCGCCACAAACGCACAGATTGCACCCACGGCTCGCGTACACCGCGATGCGGTAGTGGGCCCGGGCGCAGTTGTCGGGGATTTCTGCGTTATCGAACAAAACGTTACCATCGGCGCTGGATGCATCTTGGAGCCCTACGTTTACGTGAAGCGCTGGACCACTCTGGGGAAGCACAACAAGATTTCAGCTGGTACGGTGCTCGGCACCGATCCTTTGGACAAGAATTTCAGCGGTGACCGGAGCTACCTGAAGATCGGCAACGGCAACCAGATTCGCGAGCACTACACGATTTCGCGCGGGACGGCGCCGGAATCGGAAACCGTAATCGGCGACGACAACTACATCATGACCTCCGGCCACATCGCGCACAATTGCAAGATTGGCAACCAGACGGTGATCGCCAGCGGCGCGCTGATCGCGGGTTATGTGGAGATCGAAGACCAGGCATTCATCTCCGGCAATGTGGTGGTGCATCAGTTTTCCAAGATCGGACGTTTGGCAATGGTGGGCGGCGGCACCCGTGTAAATCAGGACGTGCCGCCCTATTTTCTTTACTCGGATTTCAACGTGAAACCCACCGGTTTGAATCGCGTGGGACTGCGGCGGGCCGGTTTCGACTCTGCCCAAATCGCAGCGCTTAAAACGGCGTACAAGGTCCTATACCGGTCGGGGCTCAAGTTGGAAGACGCGCTGCAAAGCATTGAGCACGGCGTTTTGACCGAACACACGCGGCACCTGGTGTCATTTATTCGGGCCAGCACGCGCGGGATCGCGCGCGAATAACTCCCTAAGCCTGGCTGTAAGCCTTGCAAAACCGCAGCCTGGGCACTGGCCAATACAGTAGAAGTTCGGCTTCGGGTTAGTCTGCGGCATGACTCCCTTCCGGCGGCTATGGTTGGCCCAAACCGTCAGCTTGCTGGGAGATTTCGTCGCCATGTTCGCGGTGCAAGTGGCGATCGTCTTCCGCATGCACGGCAGCGCCAGCGACATGGCTAGCGTGTTCATCGCGTCGCTGCTTCCTAGTGTGGTCCTGAGTCCTCTGGCGGGAGAGTTCGCCGACCGCTGGGATCCGCGGCGCACTATGATCGTGAGCGACCTGGGACGAGGGGTGCTGATCTTGCTGCTGGTTTTCGCTACGAACCTGCCGCATATCTACGCGATTAGTTTCGCAATGAGCTGCTGTTCGAGTTTCTTTGCGCCGGCGCAGGCGATCACTCTTCCGCTGCTGGTGACACGCACGCGGCTTTTCGCCGCCAATGCGCGCATGCAACAGAGCATGCAGATTGTGCGCATTGCGAGTCCCGCAGTTGCGTCCGCGCTGGTAATGGCTTTTGGGGAAAGCGTGTGCTACGCGGCCGACAGCGTGAGTTTCTTCTTGTCGGCTGCGCTGATCGCGACTCTGAAATATGAGCGGCTAGCGACACCCGGGCGCGTAGTGCTCGGCAGCGGCATTCGTTTTCTATTCAAGGAGTCGCGGTTCTCCTTCGTGGTGTTTTCGATGGCCGCAGGAACGTTCGCCGCAGGATGCTTTACCGCGCTGGCGTCGCTCTATGTCCGTGATAACTTGCACCGCGGGCCACCTGTGCTGGGAATGATGGGTTCGCTGATCGCCGCGGGCACTGTGGCCGGTTCGATTGCATTGGGCAAATGCCCCGGCCGATACAACTCGCGCCGGCTTATTGCCGGCGGCATGGCAACCGTAGGCGCGTCGATTCTCTTGCTGGCAGCTGTGCCGGAAATAACCGCGGCTTTGATCGCGTCGGCCGTCTTGGGACTGGGCGTGTCTGTTGTGATGATCGCGGCGGCTGTGATGCTGCAAGGAGAAACGCCGCCGGA
>CAZDGT010000444.1:0-12506 GCA_964504905.1 uncultured Bordetella sp.
GAAGCCTGCTGCGCCCTCCCTTGCTCAAGGAGGCTCGTGCGCGCCGCGAACGCGGCGAGATCTCCGATGCGGAGTTGCGAGCCGTTGAAGACGACGCCATAGAGCACGTCATTGCCCGGCAGTCGGAGGTCGGTCTAAGCAGCGCCACCGATGGAGAGTTCCGCAGAGCCATGTGGCATTTCGATTTCTTGGAGAAGCTGAATGGCGTCGAATCTTTCCAGTCGGATCACGGAATCGCGTTCAAAGGCGGCATTGAAACTCAAGCCAAGGGACTGCGCGTCACGGGTAAGATTGGTTTCTCTACGCACCCGATGTTGGATCATTTCCGCTTCCTGAAAGACCACACTCGCGCGATTCCGAAGATGACGATTCCATCGCCCTCAGTTTTGCATTTCCGCGGTGGGCGTACAGCGGTCAGCAGAGATATCTATCCGGATATGGAAGAGTTCTATCGCGACCTCGGCCTCGCCTATCGTGGCGCGGTCCAGACGTTTGCGGATGCTGGCTGCCGTTACCTCCAGCTTGATGAAGTTAATCTGGCTTACCTCTGCGATGAGGAGCAGCGGCAGAATCTTCGCGAACGTGGCGACAATCCCGACACCTTGCCGCGAATCTACGCGGACATGATCAACAGCGCACTCGCGGGGCGTCCGGCGGATATGGTGATCACCATGCACCTCTGCCGGGGCAACTTCCGCTCCAGTTGGATAGCGAGGGGCGGGTATGAGCCCGTGGCTGAGCTTCTGTTCAATCAGATCGACGTGGATGGCTACTTCATGGAGTTCGACACCGAGCGCGCAGGCAATTTTGAGCCGCTGCGTTTCGTTCCCAAAAACAAGACTGTGGTGTTGGGCCTGGTAACGTCCAAGGTAGGCGCCCTTGAATCCGTGGAAGAGCTGGACCGACGCATCGCGGACGCCGCGACGTATGTGCCGCTTGACCAACTCTGCCTGAGCCCACAATGCGGCTTCGCGAGCACGGAGGAAGGGAACTCGCTTACTGAGGAAGAGCAGTGGGCGAAGCTCGCCCGCATTGTCGAGGTGGCGCGCAGAGTGTGGGGCGAATGAGCACCACCGTAGATGTAGCAGCGCTGCTCGATAACGGCAGGTGGAGCCCTCAGCAAAAGCTTTGGACGATACTCGCGGCGTTGGCTGTGATCTTCGATGGCTTCGATATCCAGATTCTGGGCTTTGCCATTCCGTCGTTGATTCGTGAATGGCACGTGGCGCGCTCAGCTTTCGGTCCGGTGCTGGCGCTGGGCTTGGCCGGAATGGCGGCAGGAAGCCCATTCGCCGGATACTGCGGCGATCGCTTTGGCCGCCGGACGGCGCTCATCGGTTGCGTGGTGCTCTTCGGGTTCGCCACAATTGCCACAGCTCTAGTGCAAGGAGTCACCGAGTTGGCCGTTCTGCGTTTCCTGACGGGCATGGGAGCTGGTGGCGCTTTGCCAAATGCCAGCGCACTCGCGGCGGAGTTCGCACCATTGCGGCGCCGCCACGCCGCGGTCACGCTCACCATCGTCTGCGTGCCGCTAGGGGGAATGTTAGGCGGAGTCATTGCATCGCAGGTTCTGCCCGGCCTCGGTTGGCGCGCGCTCTATGTGATCGGCGGAGCCTTGCCGCTGGCGTTCGCTATCGTACTCGCCCTAGCGCTGCCCGAATCGCCGCGCTTCCTCGCACGCCGTCAGGCAGATTGGCAACGCCTTACGAAATTGCTGGTCCGCATGGGGCACGTCGTGGGCCCCGAGAGCACGTATGAGGAGCGCGTCAAGGTGACGGCAGACCATCGCGCCCCTTTGCGTAGCCTGTTCGGACCAGCCCTTGCGCGCGACACGGTTGGCCTGTGGATTGCTTTCTTCTTCTGCTTGGGCTCGATCTATGTGATGTTCGGCTGGCTGCCGACCATGCTCACCAGCCAGGGGATCGATCTGGCCATCGCCACTTCCGGATTAGCAGCCTACAATCTGGGCGGAGTCCTCGGCGTGCTGCTGTGGACTTATCTCATGAGTGTCCTAGGGTCCCGCGGGCCGCTGTTGTCGGGTGCCCTGGGTGCGGCCCTCAGCGCGCTAGCGCTTCTGCTGATCCCGATCCGGGGTCAAGGCGGTCACATGCTGCTACTGGCGGCCATCGGACTTAACGGCCTGCTCGCCAACGCTGTCCAGACTTCCATGTATGCGCTGGCTGCGCACGTATATCCGACCGCCGTCAGAGCCTCAGGTGTAGCCTACGCTGCCGCGATTGGGAGAGCCGGCGGCGTGATCAGTTCGTTGTTTGGATCGGTCCTCATCCAGGCAGGACCCTTGGCGTACTGGTCGAGCCTAGCGGCGGCTATGGCCCTGGCCTTTGCCGGGTTGGCCTGGGTGCGCAACCACTTCACGGCCATCGGGAAGCTAGAGGCGCATTAGCGGCTGGCTTTGGGCACGAACTTCTGCAGGCGTTTATTGGTAATCTCAGCCGTGATCAAGTTGCCTTTGGAGTCCACCGCCAGCGTGTGAATGTTTTGGAACTCGCCCGCGTTGGACCCTTCGTGGCCGATGGACCCGACGATTTCGAGCGAGTCGCGCTGTAAGATCCAGACCTTGTGGTTGGTTCCATCCGCGACGTAGAAATATTTTTGATCTGGGGTGAAGTCGAGATCATAGGCCGAGCCAAGCCCCATGGTTTTCGGGGCTATGATCCCTTCTTTTACGAATTTGCCGTTTTGGTGGAAGGCCTGTATGCGGTCGCCATTCCGATCGCAGGCGTAAACCAAGCCATCCTTCGCGATGCGCACACAGTGCACGGCCTGCGAGAAGAATTTTGAGGGCGGCCCGTCGGGATCGTGCTTTGCCGCGGGGCCGTCTTCGGGCTTTTCGCCGTAGGCGCCCCACAGCCGCTTGAAAGCGCCCGTCTCGGCATCGAATACCATCACGCGCTGCGCGCCCCCATCGCCATCGGCCACGTAAAGCTCGTTAGTCTTCGGATCGACGTCGACATCGGCCGGCTGCCTTCCCAGCACCGTGCTGTTGTTGTTGGTAAAAGTTTCACCGGCGGGCAAGGGACGGCCAATCTGCAACAGGAACCTTCCTGTGGAGGTGAATTTCAGAATTCGCCCCCAGTCCTTGCCGCCGACGCCGGCGATCCAGACGTTGCCTTTGTAATCGACAAAGATTCCGTGCTCATTGAGGGGCCAGTCATATCCTGCGCCCGGCCCTCCCCACGCTTGCACGAACTGGCCTTGGGCATCGTATTCAATCACCGGAGGCGCGGGAGTGGTGCCGTTTTTTTCATCTGGCTTGATCGCAGCAGGCCGCTGGACGATCCAAACGTGATCGTTCGGACCGACGGCCACACTCGAGATCGGCCCGATGGACCACTTGCTCGGCAGCGGTTGCGGCCAGGACGCATCCACCTCAAGGGTAGGAACTTGAGCCAGTAGTGGGCCACAAACGAAAAGCACCGCGGCGAAGAACGGTACACGAGTCAGATTCATTGCTGTATTCTACGTCAAAATTCGAGTTGCATCACCACGGTCGCGTCAGCCGGGCCGCTGTAATAGCCAGGAGTTGCGCGTACAAACTTATACCCCAGACTCTGGTTCAGCCCGATAATCGCTGCGTTCTTCATGCGGCAATTCGTAACGATGCGTTTGAAGCCGTGATGCTTGGCATAGGCGATCTGCCAAACCTTGAGCAGTCTTCCAAAACCCTGGCGCCGCACGCGCGGAAGGATACCGGTGGTGGTGATGTAAAGAGATCCCTTTTTGCGAGGATTGCAGCCGTCATTGCGAATGTCTTCGGCAAAATCCCGGTTTGCGTGAAACGCGCAGCAGCCGATCCTGACTCCGTCAAGCAGCATCCAATAAGATTCGTACGTCAGCCATTCTGGCTTGCCGAACAGATCGGCTTGCGGAAAGACTTTGCGGTCGAAAGCCATGAGGTCGGCCAGCTCATCGGGAACGGCGGCTTTTCTGAATTCAATGTGCATGGGTGACGCCCTCCCACGCGTCCGCCTCGACAGGTAGAATTATGCCATGTCGCCGAAGATCCCTCTGAGTATTGCCGCTATTGTGTTCGCGATTATTGTGGTTGGCCAGGACCCAGCGTCCGGACCTCGCAAGATGGCCGCGCGGACGATTCCTGTTCCCGACACGGTAAGTCCACAAATGCAGAAACTGATTGCCGCGCCGCTGTCGCCCACTTGGAATGTCATCCCCAAGACGGCGGACGAATGGAAAGCGCAAGTGAACGCCGCGGCCACTGCCACTATGCAGACGCTGCCCGCCCTGCGTCAGGCGCTCCACGTTAAAGTGGAGCCGCTTATGGTCGCCGGCGTGAAGGCTCACATGGTCACGCCAGAGAATCTGCCGCCCGAGAACCGCAATCGCCTTCTCGTCCACGTGCACGGTGGCTGCTATGTGAGCGGACCAGGGGAATCCGGAACTGGCGAGGCGATCTACATGGCGGGGTTTGGAAAGTTCAAGATCATTTCCGTCGACTATCGCATGCCGCCCGATTACCCGTATCCGGCCGCGCTGGATGACGCGATGACTGTCTGGAAAGCTGCTGTCAAGATGGCGGACCCCAAGAACATGGCGATTTTCGGTTCCTCGGCCGGCGGTGGTTTGACGCTATCCATGATTCTGCGAGCGAAGAAAGATCACTTGCCCTTGCCGGCCGCCATCGCCCCAGGCACGCCGATGTCCGACCTCACCAACGCCGGTGACAGCTTCCGCACCAATGCGATGCTGGATAACGTCCTGGTGGCCCCCGACGCCAGTTGCGACAAACGCGCCGCGCTCTATGCTAACGGCCACGATCTGAAAGACCCAATGCTTTCGCCAGTTTACGGGGATATGCATGGTTTCCCGCCGGCGATCCTGACTACCGGGACCCGCGATCTGCTTCTCAGTAGCACCGTCCGCGTGCACCGCAAGCTGCGCCAGGCCGGTGTCGACGCGGTTTTGCAAGTTTATGAGGGTCAGTCGCACGGGCAGTATTCGCGTGATGTGACCGCGCCGGAGACCAAAGAGGCATTCGAGGAGATCGCTCATTTCCTCGACAAGCACCTGGGAAAATAGATCGGGTTAGGATCCATTTTCCGAGTATAAAAAGCCCGATTGACCTTGATATTACAACATGATATAGTCGGTGCCGAGTTGTACCCTTAGGAGGTAGTAATGCGGCACCGATTCCTGGTTTTGGGTGGCTGCCTGGCCGTCGCATTTGCTGTGTACGCGGCCGAGACCGATACGTTCACTCCCGCCCAACGCAGCTTCTGGTCCCTCCAACCGGTCAAGAAGCAGACAGTGCCCGTGGTCAAGGACAAATCATGGGTGAAGACGCCTATCGATGCCTTCGTTCTGGCGAAGCTCGAAGATAAAGGACTCAGTCCCAATCCAGCCGCCGACCGACTGACTTTGCTGCGTCGCGCCTCCATCGACATGACCGGTCTGCCGCCCACGCAGGAAGAGATTCAACAGTTTCTGAACGATAAGTCGGCTAATGCCTGGGAAAAAGTGGTGGACCGCCTGCTGGCATCTCCGGCCTACGGCGAACGCTGGGCGCGGCACTGGCTGGACGTGGTCCGCTATGCCGACAGCAACGGTTTCAAAGCCGATGAAACGCGGCCCAATATCTGGCGCTATCGCGACTACGTGATCAAAGCTTTGAACGACGACAAGCCCTACGACCGTTTCGTGAAAGAGCAGGTCGCCGGAGACGAGCTATATCCGGGAAGCACCGAAGCGCTGGTGGCCATGGGATTCAACCGGCATTGGATTGACGAAAGTAACTCCTCGACTCTGTTTCTTCGCCGCCAAGAAACGCTCGATGACATGACGACGGTGACCGCAGAAACGTTCCTCGGTCTGACGTTCGGCTGCGCGCGCTGCCATAATCACAAATTCGATCCCATCCTGCAGAAAGATTATTACCGGCTGCAGGCATTCTTCGCCAATACCGGCACTGGCGACGGGCCGCTGCCCATTGAGGACGCGGTTGCGCGCAAGAAGTACAACGAGCAGATGGCCATTTGGGAGGAGAAGACCAAAGGCATCCGCGCCGAGATAGCGAAGATCGAGGAGCCCCTACAGTTGGAGAAGTTGAAGACCGGGGCGGACTACTATCAACCCGAGGTAAAAGAAGCCATTTTCATGGATCCTGCCAAGCGCAATCCCATGCAGGCGATGCTGGCTCACACGGCGTACCCTCTGATTGACTACACCCAAGGCCCCAATACCAAAAGGCTGCGCCTGCTTAAGGAGGATGAGGCCAAGCGTTACGCCGAACTCAACAAGCAGCTCGCGCAATTCGATTCCTTGAAGCCGGCTCCGCTGCCCGAAGCGCAGTTCATGATCGATATTGGCGCGCAGGCGCCGCCCACCAATATTCTGAAAGGCGGCAATTTGGACGTAAAGGGCGATGAAGTCCAACCTGGATTTCTGTCGATTCTCGATCCTTCCGACGCGAAAATCACGCCGCTTCCAAATTCGACGGGTCGGCGTACCGCACTTGCTTCGTGGCTGACCGATCCGAAGAATCCACTGGTGGCGCGCGTGATGGTCAACCGCATCTGGCACCATAATTTCGGCCGCGGCATCGCCGCCACGCCGGGTGATTTCGGGCGCATGGGTTCGCGGCCGACCCATCCCGAGTTGCTCGACTACCTGGCCTCGGCGTTCGTCGACAACGGCTGGAGCATCAAGAAGATCAACCGCATGATACTGCTGTCCAACACCTACCAGCAGTCGTCGGACTTCCAGGCCAAAGCCGCGGAAGCCGATCCCGACAACAAGCTGATGTGGCGGTACGGACGGCATCGCATGGAAGCTGAAGCGGTTCGCGATTCCATGCTGGCGGTCAGCGGACTGCTGAATCCGCAAATGGGCGGCCCCGGCGTTTTCCCGCCGGTTCCTCCGGGCACGGTTTCCGCTGCTTCATCCTATACGCGCTGGAGCGCGGAGAAAGATGAGGCGCAGAATAACCGGCGCAGCGTTTACATTTTCGTGAAGCGTAACCTGCGCTATCCCATGCTGCAGGAGTTCGATTCCGCCAACACCTTCGAGAGCTGCGATTTTAGGAAGAATACAGTAACGCCGTCGCAATCGCTTGATCTGCTGAACAACGGGCTGATATTGGATTGGGCCCAGTCCTTCGCCGGCCGTGTGCTGAACGACAGCGGCTTGACGCCGGACGCTCAAGTGGAGCGCGCCTTTAAGCTGGCTTACGGACGGGAGCCCAGCGTGGAGGAGAAAAAACTCGCGTCGGACTTCCTGGTAAAGCAGAGCGCGATCATGGCGCAGCGTCTTGCCGGAGGCGAGAAAACGAAGCCGCCGCTGCCTGCCAATATGCCTCCGGGGATCGATCCGGCGCGCGCCGCGGCCCTGGTGGATCTGTCGCAAATGCTGATGGACTCCAACGAGTTCCTGTACATCAACTGATCTCGGGTGAAGAGGGATAAAACCATGGCAGACAAAATGCTAAATACCTTGAGGCAGCGCTGGAATGTTTCCAGCCGCCGCGAGTTCTTCACGCGTGCGGGCAGCGGTCTGGCGGGAATCGCTTTGAGTGCCATGCTGGCGGAAGACGGATACGCCGCCGGTGTCGATCCGCTGGCGCCCAAGCAGCCCCATCTGCCGCCCAAGGCCAAGAACATTATCTGGTGTTTCATGGAAGGCGGCCCCAGCCAGGTGGATCTGTTCGATCCCAAGCCGATGCTGGAGAAGTACGCGCTGCAGCCGATGCCGGCCTCGTTTCATCCGGAGACTCTGCTTACCGCGCAAGGCTCGAAGCCCAGCGACGGTCTCTTCCCCACGCGGCGTGCGTTCAAACAATATGGCCAAAGCGGGATGTGGGTCTCGGACTGGCTGCCGAATATCGCCCAGCACGTTGACGACATCGCATTCCTCAGGTCCTGCCACACCGACGCCGTCAATCACGTAGGTGGTGTCTGTGAGATGAATACCGGCTCGCTTCTGGCAGGGCGTCCGTCGCTCGGCGCTTGGCTGACTTACGGGCTGGGCACGGCGCAAAAGAATCTGCCCACCTTCGTCGTCATGCAGGACGACAAAGAGATCTTGGGCTCGGTGCAGAACTACGGCTCCGGCTTCCTGCCCGCGACGTATCAGGGTTCCCTGTTCCGCCAGGGCGACACTCCCATCTTGAATCTGAAGCCGCCCGCTGGGACTACGGACGCGCAGCAGCGCAGCAAAATCGAATTCCTGCAGAAGCTCAACGAGCAATTTGGGCGCAACAAGCAGGACGACACGGAACTCGACGCCCGTACGCGGTCCTATGAGCTGGCCTACCAAATGCAGTCCGCTGCGCCGGAAGCAGTGGATCTCTCGCAAGAAAGTGAAGCGACCAAAAAGCTCTACGGAATGGACGAGCCGGAGACCGCAGTGTACGGCACGAATTGCCTTCTGGCGCGGCGCCTGGTTGAGCGCGGGGTGCGTTTCGTCGAAGTCTATTGCGGGTCGGGTTCCGGCTGGGATGCACACCATGATGTGGAAGCGAACCACAGCAAGTGGTGCAAGGCGGGAGATAAACCGGTCGCCGGCTTGCTCGCGGATCTGAAGGCACGCGGCATGTTGCAGGACACTCTGGTGGTGTGGGGCGGCGAGTTCGGCCGCACTCCGTTCGCTGAAATCATTCCGGGACAGAGTCCTGAAAAGTACGGGCGCGATCACAACCCATGGGGATTCACCATGTGGATGGCGGGCGGCGGCGTCAAAGGCGGCCAGACGATCGGCAGCACGGACGATCTGGGCCTGCGCGCGGAGGAAGATCCATACCATGTGTGGGACATTCACGCGTCTATTCTCAACCTGCTCGGTCTGAATCATTTGCGAACCACCTACATGCACAACGGACGCGCCGAACGGCCCACCGTTACCGGCGGTAAACTCATTCCAAAGCTGTGGAGCTAAGGTTTCTCGTTTTAGCGTCAGCGCTGACGGCGAGCGCTCAGTCCTTGCCCGACGGCCCAGGGAAGAACTTGGTCGAGGCTATTTGCAGTTCATGCCACACTACCGAGCGCGTTTCCGCCCAGCAATTGACCAAGCCCCAATGGGAAGCCAAAGTTCTGGAAATGTTGCAGGAAGAGCCCGACGTCACGCAGCCTGAGCGCGACAAGATTGTGGAGTATCTAGCCCTGAATTTTCCGGCGAAGGTAAAGGTAAACAAGGCGTCCGCAAGAGAGTTTGAAGCGGTTCTGGAGATTTCCGCTGAGAATGCGGCGGCGATCGTGCGCTATCGCACACAGAACGGCAGCTTCAAGACAATCGGCGATCTGAAGAAAGTTCCCGGTTTGGACGCCGCTAAGCTTGAGGCCAAGCGCGAACTCATCGAGTTTTAAGCCGTCAGCGCTTCGGGCCGAGCAAAGCCGGCAGGTTCGCGACGCTCCCGATGATTTCGGTGTGCGGTTCTTTGCGAAGTTGCTCTGCCGTGCCCACGCCGGAGAGGACTCCCACCATCCCGCGAACGCCTGCATTGTTCGCCGCCTGCAGGTCGAGCGGAGTATCGCCCACCGCCATCACTTCGGCGACACTATTTACGCCGGCCGTTTCCATGGCGTGAAACAGCATAAAAGGCGCGGGTCTTCCCTGGGCGACGTCATCGCTCGCGACCATAGCGGCAAAGTATTTTTCCCAGCCGAGACGGCGAAAAATCGGCATCACAATTTCACGGTCGAAACCGGTGGTCGTGGCGAGCAGATAGCCCAACTCGCGGAGCTTTCGGATGGCTTCCTCTGCGCCTTCGATGGGCGGCACACTTTCATACGCTTTATTGACTTGCGTAACGAAATCCCGATAGATCTCGCCCGATAGCTTCTTGCGGTCGGCCTCACTCTGTTTCGAAGCCAGGTCGACAAAGTGCTGAATGACAGCTCGTTTGGCTGCGCCGCGCCAGGGTCCGATTTCGGCAGCAGTCACCGTAATATCGCGATGTGCCATCGCACTGCGCAGGGATTCCACTACGTCGCCCCGGTCCCCCAGAAGGGTCCCGCCGACGTCCAGGGCAATTAAACGAAAGTTAGGGGCTTCCACGCCGGCGGATAAAGGCAGGGCCGCGGCCCCCGCCGCCAACGCTTTCAGTGAGGTTCTTCTGGAGAGTTTCACGCTACCAGAGATCATACCGCCTTCTCAGAGGTATTTTTCGGCCAGCACGAAAGTGATGTCGTCGGTTTGGGGTGTGCCCTGCGTGAAGTCATCAATAGTCTTCATGAAACTACGCTCAACGGCCTGGCTGCCCAAGGGAGCGTGATGCTCAATCAGTTCCAAGAGTCTCTCCTCGCCAAACATCTCCCCCTGCGGGTTTTCCGCATCGGTCAGGCCGTCGGAATACACGACCAGCAGGTCTCCTTGGTCGAGATGGAGCGGGCGTGATTGATAACACGCGGAATCGAACATCCCCAGTGCGAACGCATCGGGCCGCAATGTTTCAATCTTCCCTGTCGCTTTGCGGAATAGATAGGCAGGATTATGTCCCGCGCTGATGAAATGCCCCTCGCCGTCGGGGCTCAGCAGGAAAAGAAAGAGAGTGACGAACTGAAAAGGCAGAGATTTTTCGTGAAGCAGTTGATTTACCCGCTCCAGGACTTTCTGCGAATGAGGCCGCGAGCGGAATTCCATACTCAGCGCGCCCAGGACCATCGAGCTGAGCAGTGCCGCAGGCATCCCCTTGCCCGATACATCCGCCAGAACGCCCATCCATTCTCCCGAACTGAGCTGCAGAAAATCGTAGAAGTCGCCTCCCACATATCGAGTGGGAGCGTTGAAAGCTCGGATGTCAAAATTCTCAAACTGAGGCAAAATACGGGGCAGCAGACTTTCCTGCGTTTGCTGCGCCAAGGCCAATTCCTCCTGGCTCTTCTTTTGTTCCTCCAGAGTTTTGAGACGAATGACCTCGCGGCTGACCTCCAGGTCTCGGACCGTTTCCTCCAGCGCTTTGCTATACAGACGTACTTCCAGAATGTTGTGAACACGCGCCCGCAACTCGGCGAAGTCAAAAGGCTTGCCGACGAAATCCTTGGCTCCGGCCTCCAGAGCTCTTAGTTTGTGACCCGGCTGAGCGGTGATGACCAAAACGGGGACGTAACCATCGGCTTCGATCTCCTTCAGGCCTGCCAACACTTGGAACCCGTCCATGACGGGCATCTGCAGGTCCAGCAGGATCAGGCCGTAACTGTTCCGGCGGTGCAGCTCGCAGACTTGGGTCGGATCGGTCGTGGACTGAACGCACGTGTAGCCGGCGACGCGCAGCATGCCCTCAAGCAGCAGGATGTTGGCTTGCTTGTCGTCGACGATCAGGATCTTAGCGTTTAGAATATCGGCGGCGCTGACCATTACTTCCTTGGGATGGCAACTTGCCGTGCGAAGCCCAGCGCCGCTTCGAGCGCCTCCATAAACTCATTCACCTTGATGGGTTTGGTCAGATATTGAAAAAATCCCGCTTGCAGGCCTTTCTCTATATCGCGAGGCATCGCATTGGCGCTTAGTGCGACCACCGGAATGTGTGCTGTTGATGAATCCTCGCGCAGGATCTTGAGAGCTTCGATGCCGCTGATGCCGGGGAGATTAATGTCCATGAGGATCACCTCGGGCTGATGGTCGCGGGCAAGCTGGATGCCCGTGGTGCCGTCTCTGGCACTGAGCAAGCGCATATCCGGGCGGCGCGCGATCAGTTGCTCGATGAGCTTCAGATTCGCCGGGTTGTCTTCTACATAGAGGAGCGTTCGCAGCGGCGCTCCCCGTGGAATCTGCGTCTGCGCGACCGGGGCTAGGTGCACGGTGTCCACTCCAAATTGTGGTTCGTTGGTCGAGTTTAGCTCGAACCAGAAAACGCTACCCATGCCGACGGTGCTTTCGACGCCTATGGCGCCGCCCATCAGTTCCACCAGTCGCTTGCTCATCACCAGGCCGATGCCGGTGCCTTCTTCCGTGCTGCGCTCTTGCCCCAGGCGGTTGAAGGGTTGAAATAATTGGAGCAGCATTTCTGGGGGCAGTCCGGCGCCGCTGTCTCTCACACTCACGCGCACGCGCTCCGGAGTCTGCATCACGAAGTCGACGACTACCGTTCCGTTCGGCTCGTTGTACTTGATCGCATTCGACAGGAGATTGATCAGAACCTGCTTCAGGCGGGTGCGGTCAGCATCCACAAAATGGGGGATATTCGCCGGAGGGAAAGTCATTTTGATGCCACGCTTTTGCCCCTGTGGCTCGATCATTGCCTGACATTCGAGCATCACCTCGGAGAGCGATGTCGGTTCGCGGGACAATGCCAGCTTGCCGGACTCGATCTGCGCCAAATCCAAAATTTCGTTGATCAACTGCAGCAGATACCAGCCCGCCTGAAGAATCTGGTCGACGCTGGCCGCCTGCGCGGGCGTGGGGGGCGGGGAATCCGAGCTGATGAGCTGGGCGAACCCCAGGATTGCGTTGAGAGGGGAGCGCAACTCATGGCTCATGCTCGACAAGAAATCCGATTTCGCGAGGTTGGCTTTTTCAGCAGCGGCTCGAGCGCGCTC